>JBEKGV010000678.1:0-3469 GCA_050012615.1 Acetobacteraceae bacterium
TATTCGCCGCGACACTCTTTATCCCGCGCAGGTTCCGGCTGATTGTCCTGACGGCGGGTCTGGTCGGTTCGAGTGCGGCCGGGCTTTTGTTCCAGCCCTTCAATGCCGTCGCCGAGACCTACACGAACCCGCTGCTTCTGGAGTTTCTTGGCGGCGTCTGGGTGGCCGAAGCGTGTCTCCACGGGAAGCTGCCCGCGACCGGAACCGCCATCGCATTGATCGTCCTCGGACTCGCGGGATTTCTGATCTCGTTGTTCGGCGTCGTACCGGTGACGGATCGGTTCATCGTCTGGGGGATACCCAGTCTGCTTGTCGTCACGGGAGTGATCACGATCGAGGTCCGTCACGGCATGCCGGTGATTGGTCCGTTGCGACTACTCGGGGATGCGTCTTATTCGATTTATCTGTTCCACTCGTTTCCGGTGGATACGATCGCGCGAGCTTTGGCGGGGTCGTCCGCTGTGGTTGTGGTCGCGGCGATCGTCTTTGCCGGCGCGGGGCTTGGCCTGACCGCGTTCTACGTGATCGAGAAACCGCTCACCGGATGGCTGAAAGACCATTTGCGGGTGGGTCCGAAGCTGATTGTCGCGGCGTAGTTGGCTGCCTCCGGCCGCTTCAGGGTGGGCGGAGGGTCAACATCGCCGGCGCCCGGGCGAGTTTGTTCGGCAAGATACTGGCGCTATCATGACCGGCTTCCCATCTGCATCATGGGATATCCGGCGGCTTGCGTTGCCGACAGCCCGCGGGAGAGCGCGATATGATCAGGTTCAGGCTCGCCGTCGCGATGGCCTTCGCATCGATGACGGGGCTCGCCGCCGCGCAAGTGCCATCCGCGCCGCAGCCGCTGCCGCCGATTTCTCCGGCACCGTCGTTGTCTCCACCGCTGGCTCCCCTGTCACAACCTCAGGTGTCGGGGCCGTCAGCCGTTTCGACGTCTCGCGGCCCAGGGCTTGTGAGCGGAAGTCCGGGTTCAGCACAGTCGGTGATGATCCCGGGCTCCGCGGTTCCGGGAACGATGCTGAACAACGGCAACGGCACGAGCACCGTGATCATACCGGGCGGCCCTTCGCAGGTGGTTCCAACACCCCGCTAAAAAGCGCGAATCACGATCCCTGTATCGCCATGGCTGGGCTTTCGATCAACACGACGTCTCAGGCAATGGCCGGCCCGGCCGAGTGAGATACCATCAACTGACGGTACTTGTAACAAGGCGTCAGTGATGACGAGTTTCGCAAAGACAAGCGCCCCGCCTTCACAGGCGGGGCGCTCCGGTGTCGAAAAAGCCCCGGGGTGCCGACGCTGTCTCTTCTTGCACAAGACATGAGTCAGGCACAGTTTTCACGTCGGGAGTCCGGCCTGCCCGGGATCACCTGGACGTTACAGGCCGAAGCTATTGAGAGTTCGATCCCTGAGAGTTGTTCGGAGCCTGTGAACTCGGAACCGTCTCCGAGGGCTGGCCAGGCACCATCATCGTGCTCGTGCCGTTGCCATTGTTCACCACGGTCCCGTTCGCATCGGAGCCCGGGATCATAGCGCTTTGCGTACTGCCTGCGGGCGCGGGCGTTTGCGGAAGGCCGGGGGGCTGAGGCAACCCGGGTGGCTGAGGCAATCTCGGCGTCACCGTCGAGGAAGGCCCAGCGCCCGGGCCCCGTTGGCCGTCGCGGCGACGGACCGGCCGCTGGTCGAGGCGGACCCGGCCGACGCTGACCCGGCCGACGCTGCCGGTTCTCAGTGGAATCGCGTGAAATGTCGCCGATTTTGCCCCCCGCGGAAAGAAGTTCCCCCCGAGCCAGACTTTATCGCGCCGCCACGCCTCCAACCGTGCCAACGAGTGTCGAAGCGAACCCACCTGTCTTATCATACCAGATTACCGACAAGCTCACGGCGGAGATCGAGACCAAGATGTGACGACCCATCGCCGCCGCACCGGGGCGGTCCACAAAGCTGGCCGCCGGCAGATCCGGACACCGTATTGTCATCTCACGGCGTTATTCTGACTGGCGCGGACGACCCAAGGTAAGGCAAATAACAGGCACATGAGCAACCAAACCATCATTCCAGTCATCCTCTCCGGTGGCTCCGGCACACGGCTGTGGCCGGTCTCGCGGGAGAGCTTCCCGAAGCAGCTCTGGCCGTTGCTGTCTGACCGCTCGCTGCTGCAGGACACCGTGTTGCGTGGCAGTGGACCCGGGTTCGCACCCCCGATCGTGGTCTGCAACGAGGAGCATCGGTTCCTGATCGCCGAGCAATTGCGCGAGGTCGGCGTCACCAATGCCCGGATCGTGCTGGAGCCGGTGGGCCGCAACAGCGCCCCGGCGATCGCCGCCGCCGCCGTGCTGGTGGCGGAGGATGACCCGGACGCCATGCTTTGGATGATGGCCGCCGACGCCTCCATCACCGACACCGACGCGCTGCTCGCCGCGCTGAAAGTCGGCGCCGTGGCGGCCCGTGCCGGCAAAATCGTGACCTTCGGGTCGCGGCCCACAGCGCCGGAAACCGGTTACGGCTATATTGAGATCGGCGCCGAGCTGGCGAATGCCCCCGGCGTGCACGCCGTCGCGCGGTTCGTGGAAAAGCCGGATGCCGAGGCCGCCGCCCGTCTGTCGACCAGTGGTAAGCACCTGTGGAACTCGGGCATGTTCCTGTTCACCGCCGGTACTCTGCTGCGCGAGATGGAAGCGCACGCGCCGGAAGTCATGCCGCCTGTGCGAGGTGCTGTCGCGACAAGGCGCGCCGACCTCGATTTCATCCGTCTCGCCGACAAGGCATTCCGCGCCTGCCCCTCGATCAGCCTCGACTATGCGGTGGCCGAGCGGACCAAGGAAGCGGCCGTGGTGCCCGCCGATCTCGGCTGGTCCGACGTCGGCAGTTGGAGCGCGCTCTGGGAACTGGGCCGGAAAGACGCGTCCGGCAACGTCGCGATCGGGGACGTGGTGCTGGAAGCGTGCACGGACTGCTATGTCCGCGCTGACGGCATGCTGACCGCTGTGGTCGGGCTGGAAGATGCCATAGTGGTCGTCACCGACGATGTTGCCCTGGTCATGCATCGCGACCACGCGCAGGACGTGAAGACGGTGGTCGAACGGCTGAAAGCCGCCGGCCGGCAGCAAGCGGTCGCGCACAACCGCACCTATCGACCCTGGGGCTTCTATGAAAGTCTGATCACCGGCGACCGCTTCCAGGTCAAGCGGATCGTCGTTACGCCGGGCGGGAAGCTGTCGCTGCAAAGCCACTTCCACCGTGCCGAGCATTGGGTCGTGGTCAACGGCACCGCCCGCGTCACCCGCGACAACGAAACCCTCATCCTGCGCGAGAACGAGAGCGTTTATCGTCCCCTGGGCTGCAACCACCGCCTGGAAAATCCCGGCCGCATTCCATTGACCCTGATCGAGGTGCAATCAGGCGCTTATCTCGGTGAAGATGACATCGTGCGTGTCGAAGACACTTACGGCCGCGCCTGATTTCCCCG
>JBEKGV010000679.1:0-3469 GCA_050012615.1 Acetobacteraceae bacterium
ACACATGCCTTGTCCATCATACCAAAGCAGCTTGACCATCCCGCCGCGACGGCCGCGAAAGGCGAACAACGCGCCATCGAACGGGTTCTCATTGAGGACCTGTTGGGCAAGCATCGCGAGCCCATCTATGCCTTTGCGCATATCGGTCCGGCCACACGCCAACCACACACGCATCCCGGCCGGCGGCGTAATCATCCGCGCAGCGCGGCGAGAACGCGGCGCAGCGCTCGCTCATCGACACATCCGTCAACCCGGATCGACGCGCCGCCTGGCAGAATAACCTCGATCAGACCGGACTGTGCCGCGTGCGTGGTGGTCGTGGGAACCGTCTGCCGCGCCGGTTCCTCAACCACGTCAACCCGGGCGAAGCCAGCCGGCGCGACGACGGCGGGCACACGCCTCAGCATCTGCCGGCGCCATGTATAGAGCTGGCCGGTGTTGAGCCCGTATTTGCGCGCGATCACGGTCGGGGACGCACGCGGCGCCACGCTTTCGGCGACGATCGCCTGCTTTTGCTCCCACGACCAACGCCGGCGTCGCTCCGTGCCGGTGATCACCTCGATTCGCTGCCTGGGACCAGTCATACGAGCGCTCGTATGTGCGCTTGCTTGCGCAAGTGTATCAGTATCGGGCGCCGAGCCGTTGATCGGGACGCTCTCCGGTTCCGTCTTCATGACCCAAGAACATCATGGACCCGATCCCGAATACAATGTGTGCGCGGGACAACGCTTACTCCTCTTACGTATTACCGCGCGTTAACGGATGCTTTCGAAGTGCTTCCCCCAATAGCCCGGCGACGGTTGGCGATATGCGTACAGCCAGTGGACTCCCATTGGCTGTCACGCATCTCAGGCGAAGGATCGTGGGCAATTTGGAATCGCCCGTCTCCACCTCCAGCACCTCGACGATTTCCTGGATAATCGGGGTCTCGCGTAGCACACCGCTCATCGGTTTCGCTCCCTGGTTGGTGTGCCAACCCCAGAGTAGCGAACGGTGGGGCGGGAGTCTTCGGACGTCCACCCGAACGTCAAACAGCGACGATTAGAACTCTAATCACCGGTCGGAGCGCGCGGCCAGTAATCGTTTGTATTCTGCCTTTTTACCTAATGTGGCCGCACTGGCGAAGTTTGGATAAATGCAAGTTCTAGCTCCTCAACAGCAGAGAACTGCTCTGGTGGTAATGTCTGCAGCCCGTGATCACCGGGAACGAGGACCAACGCCGCTCGGACGCCGTTTTGCTTCAACACGGTAAAAAGACGTGACGCCTGCTCAGGGGGCACGACGGCATCATCACTGCCTTGGACGATCAACATCGGCGCGGTGTGCGAGTCGATCAGAAACAGCGGTGAAGCTTTTTGCTTCGCCGAATGGAGCGCTTTCGGAGTGAGTGTCCCAAACATCCTCACAAGAAATTCGGCTGGAAGCTGCCAGGTGGTGAAATCGACCGGGCCGACAATATCTACGGCGCAATCTATCTTGGGCGATATCTCGGCGAACTCTTGTTGACGGTCGCCGGGTTGAATAGTCGCCATGGATGCAAGCGTGACAACAAGCTGCGCGCCGGCGGAGCCACCGAGAGCACACACCTGTCCTGGATCCACACCGAACTCAACTACGTGTGCGCGTGTCCAGCGCACCGCGAGTTGGACATCAACCAGAGGGGCCGGCCACATCGGACCCTTGGGGCCCATAACCAATCGGTAATTGACGGCAAACCCCACCATGCCACGTTGCGCGATCCGGTTACAAAGCCCCAGGTAGTCGTGTTTGTCGCCTGTAGTCCAGCCGCCGCCGTGAACCAGCAGCACAGCGCGCGCACGCTGGTTCTCCGTTACCGGTCGGCACACGTCCAAAGTTTCGGATGGGTCGGGCCCATAGGCGACGTCGGTCTGAATGACGGGAGCAGGCGGGGCCGCGTGCGAAAGCACTGTCAAGTCTCGGACGGTTAGCGAGAGGGCCAGGGCGGCACCAAACGCCTTCACTGTGTGGCAACCCGTCACAAACGTTGCCCTAAGCGATCCGAGTTGCGGCAAAACAGCCTCGGCGGGCTTGTTGGGGGATCGGCATTCGCGATATCCACGCCTTCAATGGTTAGTGCCATGGCGAGTCGCTCCCTGAGTTTGGCTGGTACCTCTCAGGATAGCGAACGGCGGGGCGGGAGTCTTCGGGCTTCCGCCCCAACGCCGAAACGGCCGCGGGCGGAAGTGCGCCTGCCCGCCCGGTAACCGGGCGCCTCATTCCATCGTTTGCCGCATGAGATAATTGCACGCCTTCCGACTAATCCTTTGCGGCCAAACAGACCATTTCCCGCCGGTCAATGCCGAAAGTGGACGGTTTTGACGAGATGGCCCTAACATCATGCGGGAAGCAATGCGCAAGCCGAAACGCTACAAGATTACTATCGAAGTCGTCCCAGGCGTGCAAGTATCCGGAGAGTTCGAAGTAGTGGGAGGCGCCATCACTGTATATTATCGTGACGAGACCGACACGATGCAGCTTGAAGGATTGCAGCCGGGCTACGCTGCGCGGCTACTGCTCAGGGAACTCGCGCAAACCTGACACGCCGAGGCTCCTATCGGAAACTGGCGCTCCAATTGTGCGGTCGACCGAAACGACCACACAAACTCTTGCCGATTTCGGCCACAACGCCAAACAGGCGCATGCTGACGATCATCGGCTCATGTGAAATCGAACAGCAGCACAAGCATGGCCAGGGCCGTGAGGTCGGCGATAATCGCCAGCAGGACATAATGTCGTTTCACACGTGGCGCGCTTCCGATAACCGGATCAACCCGGCTCCTTCATTGCCCGGAAGGCTGTGCGCCGGCACAGCTCGCCGTCAAGCCGGTCACTGAGCCGAGGTAGCGCGGTCAAATCCACCGTCGCGGGGGCTCCGCGCGATTAAGCTCGTCACATTCTTTGCAGAGCCGGTGGCCACCATCGCCGTCCGCGCGCTGCCAATCATAGAGGGCGCGGCCCAGGGAACACGGGTCGTTATTGTGATAAACCCGGAACGCGGGTGGTTTCCCCGCTTCATGGATGGAACGGAATGGGGTCACCCGGGCCATCGAAGTCTCCCGATCCTTCTCCATGTCGTCAGGGTTCGAGTGAATCATGGGGGGTTACGCGGCCGCCCCGCCAAACAGGCGCGCCGTGTGGGGAGCGCGCCTGTCCTGGGCACTACTGACTTACCGTGGGCAGAACCACAGCCGGTGAGCGACAATGAACCGCCAAAGGTTGCGGTGGTGTTACTCGCGGCTCCCGGCCGATGCCATGCCTGCGCGAGCCGAGCGCCGGTGCCACCGATCGTCAGGCATTAGCTGATCTGCCTGAGGCTTCGGGCACAATCTCCAACGGCGGAAAGTCCTCGCCGAAGCGCCCAACGCAATAGGCCTTCAAGTGATTGAAGACACTCAGCGCGTCACTATAGTCTTTTTCGCTGCGTAATATCATTGCGCCTGTCAAGCTG
>JBEKGV010000680.1:0-3469 GCA_050012615.1 Acetobacteraceae bacterium
TGAGCAGGAGCGGAAGACGGCACTGAAGGTCGGCGATCTGAACATCGGCTATTTGCCTTACGGAGCACAGATCGTTCGCACATCGAAAGTGCATGTGAACACGCAGCCGAATTTGAGCGAGAGCTTTTACATCGTCAACGATCTGCGTCCCGACGATCCGCGTATCGTCTCCGGTGATCCATTATACGGGCTTAACAAATGGCCCGAGGAGATGCCGGAATTCCGGGTGGCCACCTTGAATTACATCGGCGCGATGCGGCCACTGGCGGCGAAGATGGTGTCAGCGATCGCCACCTCGCTTGGCCTTCCGGATGATTATTTCGTCGCCGGGTTCAAGGAACCGACAACCACGCTGCGGCTGATCCGCTACCCCAGCCACGCGAACGCCGACGACAATCAGTTTGGCTTCGCACCGCACATCGACACCAATTTTCTGACGTTGCTGGCACGATCGGCGCTGCCAGGCCTCGAGGTGCGAACCACCGAAGGCGAGTGGATCAGGCCCCCGCACGTCCCCAACACCTTCGTCGTCAACACCGGCGAAATGCTGGGCCGTTACTCAAACGACCGCTATACGCCCACGCCGCACCGCGTGATCAACGACAACAACACGCCGCGCCACGCCATCCCGTTTTTCTACGGACCAGGCCTCGATGCGATGATCGCGCCGGTGCCGACCTGTGTGAGTGACGACAATCCGGCGAAGTACGAACCGTTGTTGTACGCGGACCACCGGCGAAAGCTGAACCTCACCAACTTCGATCATCGCCGCAACGCTGCCTCCCGTCCGTGAACGTTTCCCCCCAGGGCGAAATCGGCTAAAAGCCAGGCAACGGAGGGCGTCCATGGAATTCGGCATTGGCATCGCCACGTCCGGCGAGTCGTGGAAACTCGCGCAACGGGCGGAAGAGCTGGGCTTTTCCCATGCGTGGTTTTATGACACACAGATGATCACGGCGGATTGCTTCGTCGCGATGGGTGCCGCCGCCTTGAAGACCAGCCGGATCCATTTGGGCACCGGCGTGCTGGTCCCCTCCAACCGCATCGCCGCCGTCACCGCCAATGCCTTCGCGACCCTCAATGCCATGGCTCCGGGCCGGATCGACTTCGGCGTCGGCACCGGGTTTTCGGCGCGACGTGCGATGGGGCTCGGCGGCATGAAACTCGCCGACATGGAGGAATATATCCGTGTCGTCTACGGGTTGCTGAACGGCGAAACTCTGGAAACCACGATCGAGGGCAAATCTCGAAAGATCCGGTTCCTTAATCCGGATGCCGGCCTGATCAACATCGAAGATCCCGTGAAGCTGCACATCTCCGCCTATGGCCCAAAGTCGCAGGCGCTGGTGGCGCGGCTCGGCGCGGCGTGGAAGACGTTCGTCAGCGATGTCCCCGGCGCGCTGTCGGCGATCGAGGGAATGCGGAAAGACTGGACCGCCGCGGGACGTTCCGCCGCCGATCTCTATACCACCGCCTGGGTGTGCGGGTGCGTTCTCGAGCCGGGAGAACCGGCCGACAGCCCTCGCGCGATGGCGCAGGCGGGACCTCGCGCGGCGGTGCTGCTGCACCGAGCGGCGGACGTGGACATGGCGGGGTGGAAGAACACCTCCGAGGTGCCGGCATCGCTACAGAAGAACATCGATGGCTACCTGGAAACCGCGCGGAAATTCGAGCCGGCGGATGCTCGGTACCTGATGAACCATCGCGGCCACTTCGTCTTCGTCAAACCTGAGGAGCGACAGTTCGTCGATGCCGAGTTGATCCGCCGCACCACCTTCACGGCAACGGAACAGGAACTGAAACAGCGCATCGAGGCATTGCGCGATGCCGGCTGGAACCAGTTCGTCATCCCCATCACCCCCGGCGAAGAGCGTGCCATCGAAGACTGGGCTCGCATCAAAAAGGCTTTCAATTGATCAATTCACCTCGGACGCCTCGCGCGGCGGAGTACAAGGCACTTGGCCTAATCAGTTCCGCGCATATGGTGAGCCATTTCCATTATCTGGTTTTGGTGCCGCTGCTGCCGATCCTGAAAGAAAAGCTCGGCATCGGCTATGTCGATCTCGCCCTGGTCATCACGGTTTACAATATCACCAGCGGCGTGGCGCAGACGCCGATCGGGTATGTGGTCGATCGGTTCGGGGCACGGCGGACCTTGATCGCGGGGCTGCTTCTCGGCGGGTTTGCTTATGTTTCGATCGGATTGTTTCCGGTTTACTCCTGGATGCTGGTCGCCGCGGTGCTGTTCGGGATCGCCAATGCCGTTTATCACCCGGCGGATTATTCCATCCTCGGGTCGGTGATCGATCCGCCGCGTCTCGGGCGGGCGTTTTCCATTCACACGTTCGCCGGCTATCTGGGTTCCGCGCTCGCGCCGATGACGATGCTGCTGATGACCCATCTTTGGGGCATGAACGTCGCGATCATCGCCGCCGGATGCCTGGGCTTCGTGGTGGCGGTGCCGCTGATGTTCGCGGGCTGGCTCGACGGCGCTCAGGCGGCGATGATTCCGGCGGAAGGGCATGTTCGCGTCAGTCTGCGCGGGCTGTTGACACCCGCGGTGCTCAGCCTGGTCGGGTTCTTTGTCCTGCTCAGCCTGAGCAGCGGTGCACTGACGAATTATTCCGCGGTCGCGCTGGTATCGATGTATGGCGTCAGTTTGTCGGCCGCCAACGCGGCGCTGACGGCGTTCCTGTTCGCGACGGCGATCGGTGTGCTGGCGGGCGGGTTCATCGCCGATGCGACGAAACGCCACGGGGATGTGGCGGCGGGAGGGTTCGGCGCCGCGGCGGTATTGATCCTGGCGATCGGGACCGTCGATCTGGGACCGGTGCTGATGGTCGCGGCGATGGGTGCGGCCGGATTCTTGTCGGGAATGATCTCGCCATCTCGAGATATGCTGGTGCGCGCCGCGTCGCCGCCGGGCGCGTTTGGGCGCGTTTTCGGGATCGTCACCACGGGGTTCAATATCGGCGGCACGATCGGCCCAATGATCGGCGGCTGGATCATGGATCACAATCTGCCACGCTGGGTATTCTACTCGTCCGTGCTGTTCATGGCATTGACGGCCACGATGGGTCTGGCCAGCGAATGGCGCGCCCGCCGCGTCGGCAGGATGGTTCAGGCGTGATTCTGGCGCGCGGCGCTCAGGGCCACTGAAACGCGTTAGAGCGTGATCGCTTGAAGTTGACCCGGCCGTCCCCGGGGCACGCCGCTGGCTGTGGCGTGCCCCGGGGACGGACGAGTCGGGCTCCGAATCGGTCATTCACATAATCTTGCGCTGCCCGCATGAGGTCCCTACCCGCCGATCCTCTCCCCAATATCCCCCAGCACCTTGTGCGCCGAGCGCACCGCGCCCTCCTGCCAGCCGGTGATGAACGACATATGCTCGCCCGCGAACAGATACGGCCCATCGCCCTTCAGCAGCGTCGAAAAATGCGCCGCGCGCGCCTCGCTGCTCCACTCCGAC
>JBEKGV010000681.1:0-3455 GCA_050012615.1 Acetobacteraceae bacterium
CGTCAACAGGCGCCTGATGCGGCTCGGTTGATCGCCTCGACGATCGGGCGGGCGAAATTGTCTGGGGTGTTCGCGGCGAAGGCCCGGGCGCCGTTTTCCCCCATTTCCCGCCGCAACGCCGGGTCGCCGGCGAGCTGGCTCAAGGCGGCGGCGATGCTGTCGGGCGCGTCGGATCCCAGCGCGAGGCCAAGCCGATGTTCCTCGACAAGCCGCCCGACGACGCCTTGCCGGCGAGCGATCACCGGCCGCCGCGACAGCGCGGAACGAACAAGCACGCTGCTGCTGGCGACAAAATTTCGTTCGTAGAACAGCCACACGATGTCGGCCGCACCCATCGGATCGATATCCTGCCCGCTCAGAATAAATCGATCGACTTCGATCAACCGGCCATGCTCGCGCAGCTTTCGTGCCGCATCGCTGCTCAACACTGGCGCCAGGTGACCCGCATGTCGCGGCCCGGCGAGGAGCACCGTCAGATCCAGCCCGGGAACCACGCGGGCAACTCCTTCCAGCAGGACATCGACGCATTTCCGCCGGTCGATGACGCCAAATACCAGCACGACCAGCGTGTCGGGGCGGACCCCATAGGCAGCGCATGCATCCTCCCTGCTGGCCAACAGGGGTGGCGTCCCCGGCTCGGGACAATGCGCGACTTTCGGATGAGGAACGGCTTGTGCGAAGTAAGGATTGATCGAACCGAAACAAGCGAGCCGGCGATACCGGATCACCCGATGAAACGCCCAGAGTTGCAGCAGATCGCTCCAGCCGTTCGGTCCGTCCATGCCGCACTGGCGGTGATGAAACCGCACGGAGATCGAGATCGTTGCCCATGGCTTGCCACGAAACAGATTCCGCCGCAGCCCGAGATGCAGCAGCCCGATGGCCTCGAGATGGGGCAACAGCACGAAGTCGACATCGTCAACGCCGATCTGCTCGAGGCCCCGAGCCAACATTTCCGCATTGCGCCACTGCCGTTCACAGTAAACGTCGATTGCGCGGAACAGGCGGTTCCCTTCGACGACCGCCGGAGCGATCCGCACTGAGACCAGGTGACGGAAGTCGGCGTCAAGCCGACGGCAATTCGGATGCGAGGCGGCCTCGGCCGTCGTCAGCAAGGTCACGCGCGCATCCGGCACATCCTGATCGATCTTGGTCAGCAGATGCCGCAGATATTCCATCTGGTGGCCATGCGCGTCCGGCTCAAATACCAGGATGTGGGGCGCCTCGGGCGTTCGGCTGGACCTCATGATGATTGCGATTGAATTTTTTCGAACTGTTCATTGCGCGTCAGATGCAGGACACTCGCATCAGTGAGGTGAACAAGGTGCGATCGCCAGTCATATCCGTGTGAATCTGTGTCATCCGCGGCCACATTCTTTCTTGGCCGAACCTGAAACCGCCACTGCCCGCGCGGTATCGGCGCTTGCGAATGAGGAGCCACGGATCACCCGGATACGCACGGATCGTTCGATCCACGATCGGTCCCCGGAATGACGCGGCTGTGATATTCAGCCATCGGTCTGAAACATGGGACCTGGGCGTCCCCGGAAATCTTCCCTTGGCGCCGGCCACGGGACAGTGACAAAACCCACCGCGCCCACGGCGCGGGCGAACGCAGGGCGGGAGCGATCGGCGATGACGGATGTGGCGACAGTGTTCGGCGGTTCGGGGTTCATCGGCCGTTACCTGGTTCGGCGATTGGCGCGCGCCGGAAAGACCGTGCGCGTCGCCGTCCGCGATCCCGAGGCGGCGCTGTTCCTCAAGACCGCCGGAACACTCGGGCAAATCGTCCCCTTATACGCGCCAGTCACCAACGAGGCCGCGGTCAGGCGTGCGGTGGAGGGCGCCGAGTGGGTGATCAACCTGGTCGGAATCCTGACGGAATCGCGCGCCGTCTCGTTCCAGGCAATTCACGTCGATGCCGCCGCCTCCGTGGCCCGGCTGGCGGCCTCCGCCGGGGTGCGGCGCTTCGCGCACATGTCCGCCATTGGCGCCGACCCCGCCGGCGACAGCCGCTATGCCACGACCAAAGGCGAGGGTGAGATCGCGGTGCGGGCGGCGTTCCCGGATGCGACGATCCTGCGCCCCTCGATCGTGTTCGGGCCGGAGGACAACTTCTTCAACCGGTTCGCCGCCATGGCCAGGATGCTGCCGTTCATGCCGGTGATCGAGGGCGCGACGCGGATGCAGCCGGTTTACGCCGGCGACGTGGCGGATGCCGTGGCCGCTTCCTTCCTGTCCGAGGCGGCACCTGGCAAGACCTATGAACTGGGCGGCCCGAAGGTGTGGCTGTTCGTCGACCTGCTGGCCTACATCCTTAAACAGACCGGCCGTGATCTGCCGCTGGTGAACATGCCGGTGCCGTTGGTCCGGCTCCAGGCCTTCGCGATGGAGCTGCTGCCGGGCAAGCCCTTCACCCGCGACCAATTGAAGATGTTGAGGCGTGACAACGTCGTCGCGCCGGACGCGCTCAGCCTGATCGATCTGGGCATCAGCCCCATGGCGGTGGAACAAATCGTGCCGGACTATCTCCGCCGTTATCGGCCAGGCGGTGGCCGCCGGCCGATCTCCGCGGCTGCCTGACGCGGGCGGCCTGACCGATGGCAACATCCTCGCGTCATGGCCGGTCTCGACCCCATACGCGCTAAGTTAAGAGGCCAGCACCTCAATTTACGCGTCATGGCCTCCCCCGATCAAGTCGGGGGAGGCCATGACGAGAAAAGCGGCGTGCATCGACCTTAATTTAGCGCCTATGAGGCCCGACCCGGCCAACTCTTCCAGCACAGTGCCGCGAGAGATCGCCGGGTCGACCCCCGGCCATGACGGCGCAACGACGATGCCTCGCGATTCAGCGATAGCGGGTGCAGGCCGCTTCCTCGTGCGGTCGGGCTTGCATTCGCTTTACCAACGTGTTTACTTTGCATCGCAAAGCTGAGGGTGGAGATGCGGGATCTCGACAAGGCGCTGGCCGACATTTTCGCGATCCGCAGTCAGATCGCTGCTGGCACCGCGTTCCGCGGCTATGGTCCGGCTGCTGTCGCGGCCACTTCCGGCCTTGCCCTCGCCACCGCGCTCATGCAATTTCTGTGGCTCGACGATCCCACCGGCCACCCGCTCGCATTCTTCGCGGGCTGGGCTGTCGCCGCGGTCGTATCAGGCGGAATGATCTGGATCGAAATGCGGGCGAGGTCCCGCCGCCACCATTCCGGTCTCGCCGATGCGATGATCAATCAGGCCGTCGAGCAATTTCTGCCGGCCGGCGCCGCCGGCGCTGTTCTGGGATTGATGCTCTGGAAGTTCGCGCCGGAGACTCTGTGGATGCTGCCCGGGCTTTGGCAATTGTTCGTCAGCCTCGGGATATTCGCATCCGTCCGCTCGCTGCCCCGCACGGTCGCTTTCGCGGGCGCGTGGTACTTCCTGGCGGGGTTCGCGGTTTTGCTGCTGGCGAGCGAAAC
>JBEKGV010000682.1:0-3448 GCA_050012615.1 Acetobacteraceae bacterium
ATGCTCGGGCTTGACCCGAGCATCCGTAGCCGCACGTTCGATCGGCACTTTGGAGGGGTCGGTGCCGCGAGAGATCCTCGGGTCAAGCCCGAGGATGACGATCAGACATTCATCGCGATAGGTCTTCCGTTCGTCATGGTCGTTGCCCCATTTGGCGCGCTCAGTTTCCCGTTCGTCGCGCCTATTGACCTGTTTGTTGCGCTCAGTCTCCCATTCGCGGTGCCCATCGCCCCTTTCGTCATGCTCGGGCTTGACCCGAGCATCTGTCGCCGCGCAGGCGATCGTCACTTTGGTGGGATGCGTGCCGCGAGAGATCCTCGGGTCTAGCCCGAGGATGACGGCGTTTGGCGCCAGGTCACCGGGTTCGGGCCCTGACGACCCAACGAGAGCCAGGCCGACCTCACGACAGATCGCTTCCGCGCCGCGCTCGGCGACCAGATCACGCATCCGGCGAATGCTGCTCTCACGGCTCCTGCTGGACGTTAGAAACGTCCGGCTCAGCGCGGCAGCGGAGTCGACCAAATCATTGGGGCGGCACCTGCAGGTCCAATCCTCGGCCGCTCCGCCGAGACTGATCGCGAATTCGGGACCCTCCACCCCAGGTTGGGCTTCGAAACGAATATCCGCGGGCACTCCGGCAAGTCCGAACGACCCACCGTCATCGATCGCGAAGCCAAATTTCGCCGGCAAATCATACAATACCGTGTCGGTGGCGAGGCGCCGCTCCAGGGCCCTGACGATCGGCCGGATGTCGAGCACAGCTCCAGGATCCAGCCCGGACAATGGGCTGGAGACAACGTTGCACACCGCCTCCCCCGCCGCGCTCGTTTCCAGCAGGTCCCATTCCGCCATCGCATCGTGCAGGTCCGCGAGATGCCCCTCCGACAGACCTCGCAGTTGCAGATTGGCGCGGTTGGTCAAATCGATCTGACCGTTGCCCCACCGGCGCGACCACCGTGCGATTTGCTCGGCCAGCTCGACGCCGACGATGCCTCCAGTGATCCGCAACCGCACGATCAATCCGTCGCCGCTTCGCATCGGCCGCAGCGCTCCTGGGCACCAGCCCTTGATGAGTGCCTCGGTCATGTGATCGACCGCAGCATGTTCGCCATGATCGTGCTCGCCGAGTTGCGCCGCGAGGTCCACAATCCGCGCCGGACAGCCTCATCGAACCGTTGCGCGATGGCGGTTGCCGCACCCGGATTGGCCTCGGTCAGAAACCGCCGGACGGTCTCGTCGCCGATCGTCGCGTCGAACAGCAGGTCGAACTGGCGTTCGGTGACGATCTCGGTCAGGGCGGCGTAAGCGAAGAAATTGTCGACCGTCTCGGCGATTTCCGCGGCGCCGCGGAAGCCGTGCCGCATCTGCCCGGAGATCCAGCGCGGATTGGTCGCGCGCGCTCGCAACGCTCGCGCCACCTCCTCACGCAGGGTGCGGATCTTCGAGCAGTCCGGCGAGGTGGTGTCGGCATGATACAATGCCGGGTGGTTGCCCAGAGAGGCAGAAGCGGCGGCGAACCCTCCGCCATGCTCGGCGAAGGCGTCGGCGTCGAGGACGTCCTGTCCGGGCAGGTCCTGGACGTGAAGGTAAGCATCCGCCGCCGCGACGCGGTCACGAAACTCTGTCGCGGCGGGCGTGCCATCCGTGTTCGCGCCATAGGCATGCGACGTCGCTCGCAAATACGCCTCGCCCAACGTGTCACGGCCGGACCAGTCCCCGTCGGCGAGAATGCGTGAGAGACCGATGCCATAGGCACCAGGTGAGGCCCCAAAAATCCGTTGGCCGGCGTCGCCGCTGCCCGATCTGACACTGGCGGCGAGCGGATTGTCTTCGGGCGCTTCATCCAGCGCCGCGACCTCACGCACGATCTCGGCGAAGAGCGCGATCTGGCTGGGAAACACATCCCGGAAAAGTCCCGATATTCGCAGAGTCACATCGACCCGCGGCCGGTGCAGAACCGCCAGCGGCAGGATATCGAAACCGGCCACCCGGCTGGAGCCCTCGTCCCAGCGTGGCCGTACCCCCAGCAGTGCAAACGCCTGGGCGAGATCGTCGCCGCCGGTACGCATCGTCGAACTACCCCAAACGTCCAGCACCACCCGCCTCGGCCATTCGCCATGGTCCTGGGCGTGGCGGGTCAACATCGCTTCGGCGGTGCGTTGGCCGATCTCCCAGGCGGTGCGAGTCGGGACCCCGCGCGGATCGACGCTGTAGAGATTGCGTCCCGTCGGCAGCACGTCCAGGCGTCCTCGGCCGGGCGCTCCCGCGGGCCCAGGGGGCACGAACCGGCCGTCCAGGGCGGCAAGTAGCCCGCGCATCTCGGCTTCGGCGCAGGAACCGACGAGCGTATCGATGGCCGCCGGTTCACTCGCCTGCCCCTCCTCGACCGCTTGAACCTGGCCGAACACGTGCAGTCCGTCGCCGATCCGCATGTCCTTCAGATCGCACAGCCACGCATCGAGTTTGAGCAACGCCTCGTGCGGATCCGCCGCCGCCACGACGCCGGCTTCCGCTGTGAGACCGGCCTCCCCGGCACGCGCCAAAATCAGTTCGGCGAGCCGGGTGGCGCGGCGCGGATCGAGGGATTGCGCCTCGGCATATTCGTCGAAAAGGCCTTCCAGCTCGGCCGCGGCCCCGTGCACGCCTGCGTCGGTCAGCTTCGGGGTGAGATGGCCGATCGTAACTGCCGCGACACGACGCTTCGCCTGCGCGGCCTCTCCCGGATTGTTGACGATGAATGGGTAAATCAGCGGGACCGGTCCCAGGACGACACGCGGAGCGCAGGTCTCGGACAATGCCACGGCCTTGCCGGGGAGCCATTCCAGCGTGCCATGCGTGCCGCAGTGGATGACCGCGTGGACCTGCTCGACCATGCGCAGCCACAGATAGAATGCGACATAGCTGTGGCGCGGCGGCAGATGCGCATCGTGATACTCGGTCTGGCGCGTCGACTTGTTGCCGCGGTCCGGTTGCACGGCGATCACCATGTCGCCGGCACGGACGAAGCGATAGCAGAACGAACCATCGCGTGTGGCCGGGTCCTCGCGCGGTTCACCCCAGGCCGCGTGAAGGCGCGCCACGAAGCCGGCGGGAAGCGTGGCAAGGTGCCGCTCGTACTCGGCGATGGTGAGCACAGGCCGTGGCTGTCCCGTCGACAGCGACGCGATCAACGTCGCCGCATCGTCCTCGAGGCGGACCGTAAAGCCTTCGCGCGCCAAACGATCGGCGATCGCGACGACACTGCGCGGCGTGTCCAATCCGACCGCGTATCCGGTCCGGCCAGCCTTCGCGGGATAATCCGACAGCACGCAGGCGAGCCGCCGTTCCGCGCGTGCCGTTCGGCGCAGCGTGGTCAAGGCGAGTGCGAGATCGGCGGCGAAGGAGACGGCGGACGGCTCGGTCTGGTGCGCCAGTCGCGTGAACTCAAGCGCGGCGTTCCGGGTCGTTT
>JBEKGV010000683.1:0-3447 GCA_050012615.1 Acetobacteraceae bacterium
CGGAGATCCGGCGCAGCAACGCGATGTCATCCGGCCGGTAATAGCGCCGCCCGCCGCCACGCTTCATGGGCTTTACCTGGGGAAACTTCGTCTCCCAAAAGCGCAGCACATGTTGCGGGATGTGAAGATCGTCGGCGACCTCACTGATCGTGCGAAATGCGTTTGGTGCCTTTTTCAGCCTCGCCCTGCCGGAACTGTCCTCGCCGTTGTCCGGCGTCTCGTCATGGGCGGCGCCGGATCGGGCAACGGAGGGAGCGTGCGGATCAGTTGTCATCGTCGGCTTCGGCGGATGCGGCGCCGCCATTGATCCGCGTCTTGAGAACATGGCTTGGCCGGAACACCAGAACCCGGCGCGGGAGGATCGGAACTTCCTCCCCGGTCTTCGGATTGCGGCCGACGCGGCGGCCTTTTTGGCGCACGGAAAAGGTTCCGAAACCACTGATTTTAACAGATTCTCCTGACTCTAATGTGGAGCTGACGCGGCTCAGCACGCTCTCCAGCAAGTCAGCACATTCGTTCCGTGACAATCCCACCTCCGCGTGGATGATCTCAGCCAGATGGGCACGGGTTACGGTTAGCATACGTGAACATTACGTGCGCAGTTGTCTCCCGTCAATAAAATCGCGGGAAAATCACTCAGGATCAGATGCTTGGGGAGACTTCCGTCAGGATCACTCGATCCTGGCCTTTTACATTCGCACCAAAGCCGAGCCCCAGGTGAGGCCGCCGCCAAGCGCCTCGAGCAAAACCAGGTCGCCGCGCCTGATCCGCCCGTCTTTGCAAGCCTCGTTCAGCGCGAGCGGAACCGATGCCGCCGAGGTGTTGGCATGGCGGTCCACGGTCACCACCACGCGATCTTTCGACAGTCCCAATTTGCGGCCCATCGCGTCGATGATCCGCAGGTTCGCCTGGTGCGGCACCAGCCAATCGATGTCGCATCGCGTCAGGCCGTTGGCGGTCAACGCTTCTTCGACCGCTTCGGCGAGACGAATGACCGCGTGGCGAAATACTTCCCTTCCGTTCATCACCAGATGACCGGGCTTGTCGTGCTGCCCGACCGCGCCATCGACGTAAAGGATGTCGCCCAGTACGCCTTGCGCGTGGAGGTGGGTGCTGAGGATGCCCTGATCGGCGCGGCTGCCCTCGCCGGCGCGCAGGAAAACGGCACCGGCGCCGTCGCCGAACAGGACACAGGTGCCGCGATCCCGCCAGTTCAGAATTCGCGAGTAAACTTCGGTGCCGATGACCAGAACGCCCTTTACCTGGCCGGCGCGGATCATGCCGTCGGCAACGGACATGGCATAAATGAACCCGGCACAGGCAGCCGAGAGGTCAAAGCCGAAACCGCCGGGAATGCCAAGCGCGGCCATCACGCGGACCGCGGTGGCGGGAAACGCCTGGTCAGGCGTGCTGGTGGCCAGGATCACGGCGTCCACCTCGGCCGGATCGGCTTTCGCTTGCGCCAGAGCCTCGCGCGCGGCGGCGGTGCCCATGAAGGTCGCGGTCTCGTGCGGGCCGGCGAAGTGGCGCTGGCGAATTCCGGTTCGTTCGCGGATCCAATCGTCGGACGTGTCGACGGTGCGGGCCAGCTCGTCATTGGTGACGATGCGCTCGGGCAAGTAACCGCCAACGCCGGAGAGAATGGTGCGAATGGGCATTGGCTTTCCAGAGAAGACGGCCAGGGGAGCACAGCCAGGGAACGTGGCCACGAAGCGCGGAATTCAGGCGGTCGCGAGTCGGCGATCACCTTCGTTCTTGTCCCCTCCGCTGCGCTTGTCCAGCCCGATACGGGCGAGATCCTCGCGGATGTGATCGTTAAACCGGTGGACGACCATGTCCATCGCCACGTCGACGGCATGGGCGAAGCCCTTGGCGTCGGTGCCGCCATGCGATTTCACCACGACGCCATTCAGCCCGACCATCACGGCGCCGTTGTAGCGCCTGGGATCGAGCCACTCGCGCAGCCGGTCCAGGCCGGGGCGGGCGATCAGATAGGCGATCTTGGCGGAGAGGCTGCGTGTGAACACATGGCGCAGCAGGTCGCTGATCAATTTCAGCGCGCCCTCGCCGGTCTTTAACGCGACATTGCCGGTGAACCCGTCGGTGACGACGACGTCGGTGGTGCCGGCGGTGATGTCGTTGCCCTCGACGAAACCGTGGAATCGAAGTCCGATATGGCTGGCGCGCAGGATTTCCGCCACCTGACGGAGCGTATCGTCGCCCTTCATTTCCTCGACGCCGACGTTCAGCAGCCCGATCGTCGGCGCCGTCAGGCCGAGCACGGTGCGGGCGAAGGCGTCGCCCATGATCGCGAACTCAACCAGATTGCGCACGTCGCAGCGGACATTGGCGCCGAGGTCAAGCATCACCACGTCGCCTCGCGCCGAGGGGGCGATCCCGGCCATCGCCGGCCGGTCGATCCCCGGCAACGACTTCAGCACGATTTTTCCGAGCGCGAGCAGCGCACCGGTGTTGCCCGCCGAGACAAGGCCCGATGCCTCCCCGGCGGCGACGGCGTCGATCGCGAGTCGCATCGATGATTGCCTGATCCGCACCGCTGCCGCGGCTTTGGTGTCGTTGGTGATGGTCTCCGCCGCGTGACGAATGGTGCAAACCGCCTTGGCGCGGCGGCGTTTCGCGATCTGGAGAAGCAGTGTCGGCTGGTCGCCGAACAGCAGGAAGCGTGCGTTCGGGTGACGCTCGGCGGCCATTTCCAGCCCGTCGAGCACCATCCCGGGCGCGTTGTCCCCGCCCATGGCATCGATCGCCAGGGTGTAGTTTTCCATCAAGGTGGGAGAAGCGCCATGCGAACCGAGATCACGCTCGGCGTGGGATCAGGCTCGGACCGCGTGCTGAAGCGCCTTGCCGGCCGCGACCACTTCCCGGCCGTCGTAGTGGCCGCAATGGCTGCAAACGTGATGTGGGCGCTTCAGTTCGCCGCAGTTATTGCACTCCGCGTAGGCTTCCGTGGGCAGAGCCTGATGGCTGCGCCGCATGCCCCTGCGGGACGGCGACGTCTTACGTTTCGGAACAGCCATGGCACCAGGTCCTTTTTAACCGCGCGCTGGGTCGGATTACGAGCAAGGTTAGATTACGAGCAAGCCGCGCCGTCTAGCAGACCGGTAACAGCCCGGCAAGGCGGATATCGCGGTTCCGGCGGTCGGGGAAGGAAGCGCGTCATGGCCGGCCACACGGTGGCCGGCCATGACGTGGCTGCGACTGTGCCGAAGAGTCAGTCATTTGGCCGGTCGGTATTAGACCCGAGAACTCCTCGGTAAGCTGGTACCTTATGGCGCCTATGATCTGGCAACGAATGCAGTAAGATCAATCCGGTCTTACCAGGGTCTATTGGCAAAGACCGACATTGTTGTATTCAGTCCACTCCATCGTATCGCAATCATTGCAAACTACCACTGGGTAGGGAACGCAGTTGCGACGGTGCTCTCT
>JBEKGV010000684.1:0-3446 GCA_050012615.1 Acetobacteraceae bacterium
GTGATCCGATCTGCTCCGGCAATCCAAGCACGGTAGCGATCACCACGCGAAATGTCGGATCGCCGAAGATCTGCTCGGCGCCGGTAATCGTCGAGGCGCGCTGCTGAAAGTCGAGCGCGTTCGACAGGCCCGGCGTCGTTTCATCCAGATGCGTCCGCCAGAGCTCCTCGGCGTAACCATTGGCGATCGCATTGACCGTTTCGGGGTCCTTCAATACCGATAAGCCTTTTTCCGCGAACGCATAGGTTTGGTTCACGCTCAGCCACCGCGTATCGTTCGACGCGTCGTCGGACGGGGACCGGAACTCCGATGGATCCGAAAGCAACGCCTGCGTGGCCAGCGTGGTATTGCCGGTCTGGTCGCCTAACCCGTTCGCGGTAAGCAGAACCTTGAGCGCGGCCGGGTTGGCGAGCAACTGTTCCGGCGTTTTAGCCGTCGCCAGCGCCTGAGTGAATTGCGCGATATCGCGTTTCACCTGAGGTTTCGCGGCGACCTGCGCGACCTGCCTCGTCTCGCCGGATATCGCCCGTTCCAGGGCTTCGATCGGATTGACGGTGCCGGCGGCGGGACCACCATAGTCATGTCCACCTTGGTCATGCCCACCATAGCCGTGCAATGTCGCCAGCAGGCTGGCGCCTCGCGAAGCTGAGCCGAGCAGGGTCGGCAAATAACTCGGCGCGTTGAGACTCACTGTTCCACGCATTTTGCGCTCCTTTCCACCTTTTGGTTGCAGGAAGCGTAACCGCGAAAGATTAAGGAAGTCTGAGTACGAACGCGTTTATATGCGAGCGATCAGAAAAAAACGTTTGAACGGCAAAAGCGTCGTACCATCCGGCTGCATGGGATAGTGCGGCCGAAGCGCCGCCGAATACGCCGCGCGGTAGGCGGCCGCCTGATCGGGTGGCAGCTTGTCCAGAAAAGGCCTGAGGCTGCTGCCGGCGGCCCATTCGGTGACCGCATCCTCGCCGGTCAGCACATGCAGATAAGTGGTTTGCCAGATATCGAGCGATGCCACTCTGGGCCTGATCACGTCGTAATACGTCTCGACCGGCAGCAGGGCGCGGGCATAGCCGGCGTCGTCGAGGTGACGTGACCAGGGCCCTTGGCGGGCCACCTCATTCTGCAACGCGCGAAGTGGCGCGTCGTGCATTGACGGCATTTGCACCGCCAGGACGCCGTTGGGCGTCAGCAAGGACAGCAGGCGAGGGAACAGGGTCTCGTGGTTCGTGACCCAGTGCAGGGCGGCGTTCGAGAAAATCAGATCGGGCGCGACGGCCGCGGCCCAGGTCGCGAAATCACCTTGCTCGAAGCGGCAATCCGGGACGGCGGCGCGGGCCTTCGCCAGCATGGTTTCCGCGCCGTCAACGCCCAGTACATCGGCCGCCGGAAAGCGCTGCTTCAGGATGCCCGTCATGTTGCCGGTCCCGCAGCCGAGATCGACGACATGGGCCGCGGTTTCCAGCGGCACCTGCGCCAGCAGATCGAATGCCGGCCGCACCCGCTCATTGGAAAACTTCAGGTACTGGGCTGGATCCCAGGTGGATGAGGTGATCGCCATGCCCGGCTGTATCCCATGACTCGGATGGGTGGTCCATCGGGCATGCCCGTGCCGGGAATGTTGAGCCACCGGGCCGGTTCGGTCATGGCAGTCGTGAGCATGAAAAGGCCGGTGCGAACACCGGCCTTTCCTTCGTCGTCGGATCCCGTTTAGCCGGGGTTAGCCAGCGTGCCGTAATCCCAGGGAGAAAACGGCAGGGTATGGTCGATGGCTCCGGGCTTCGCCTGCTCAACGTCCGACGAGCCGGACTGAACCTGGTTGCCGATGCGAGCCTGCGCCTGCCGCAGTGCGTCCGCCTGACGTTGTAACGTCCAGTAAGGAATGCCCGAGTATCCGTTTGACTCGCTTTGCGCCATCGCGGTTCCAACGCCGAGGGACAGAGCGGTCAACCCGGCGAGTATCAGTATTCTGGTGGTCTTCATGGTCAAACTCCTGTTTTCGCGATCCGTCCCGAGTTGTTCGGGGTGGTCTCGATGCTGGAGGGCCTGTTGCCCCCCACCGATGGACGCGAAATAGGGTGTCTGACCGCGCGAGATTATCCCGAAAGCACGCAAGTCGCTTTTGCCGCGAACGAGGGAATATCGCGCGCATTGCGGAAAGTTTAGTTTCCCGCGTCGGGCGTTATCGCTGGGAGTGGGCTGCGCAAGAAAGCAAGTAAGGCGACGCCCAACAATAAGCGAGTCGACGGACGCGCACTGCTCCTCGTCATCACCGGGCTTGACCCGGTGATCTCTCGCGGCAACGTGCTGGAACAGATCACCGGGTCAAGCCCGGTGATGACGAACGGACAAGCCCGGTGATGACGAACGGGGGAGAGCCCGGCTGAAGCGATAATTAGCAGGCGTCGCCTAAGCAAGGCTTTAAACACGGACACCGCTGAGAACCACGGAATTGCACGGAGAAGATTTATGGCGCTTCGCGCGAAGTTTGATTGTACTTAAGCTAAGCGCCTCAAACTTATTCTGCTCCGCGAACCACCGTGGTCCTCGGTGCTCTCCGTGTTAAAAACCTTCTTGGTTGCCTGGCCCCAGGCCATGACGATGAAGACGGATGTCAATCCATTCGGTGATCAGAATAATATCGAATTGATAACTATATCCTTTGGCTTTCTGGCTTCTTTGTTATTGAATCCGTCGTTTCACCCGTCCGGACCTGGCCACAGGTCGCTTGATATCGGAGCAGCCGAAAAGCCAGACAACCAGAGAAACGCGGCCATCGCCTCTCCCCATGGCGTCACACCGAACGCGCGACCTTTCCAATGGCATTCCGCCCAGCTTCGAACAGCGTGCTCAGAAACGCTTCCTCTCCGTTGAATTTGGACGATATCGGCAAATGCGCCAACGCATCGTCCGCGTCGTAGCTGGTCAGCGCGACGCCGGACGGCAGCGCCGCCAACTCCGCTTCCAGAACGTTCTGACAGGCGATCTCATTCAGCCGGTTGGTGATTTCCGTCGGCGTCGAAGGAATGCCCGACCGGATATGCGGTTGAGCGCGAACCAGGATCAGATGCGCCGGCGCGACCGGCTGCAACAAGGGCGTCAGCGGCGGATTACCGGAGTAGCCACCGTCCCAATACGCGTGCTCGCCAATTTGCACGGCCGGAAAGACGAACGGCAGGCAGGAGGACGCGCACAGCACGTCGGCATTGATCGCCGTGTTGTCGAAGATGGTGGCCCGCCCGGACTCCACGTCGGTCGCCGACACGAACAACTTCGGAGCAAGCTGATCCACCAGCAACCGAGGATCAACCAGATCGTCCAAAAAATACCATAACGGATTGTGACCAAAAGGATTCAACTGGGCCGGACTGAACAGGCGCATCGTCATCTCCAGTCCCTGCCACAGGACCGAGTTCGACATATCCCAGCCCCACAGCCAGCGCTCCAAC
>JBEKGV010000685.1:0-3436 GCA_050012615.1 Acetobacteraceae bacterium
TGCAGTGCGGTGTTCTCCGGCCAGACGAGTCCGATGAGGCCGGCCAGCAAGAAGGGTGCCGCTGCGGCCCAGGTGGTGGTGCCTGAGAGAACGGCGAGCAGGGTGGAGGCGAGGACGGCGACGCCGTGGCCTGTCGTGACTTCGCCAAGCCATGATTTTAACGATTCGTTCAATGTTTGTTCTCCAGAAATGATGCGGGGTTCTCCGCCGCGAAGGAACGTCGTCTGGTTGGGTATTCGCGTCAAGGTATTATTACTTATTCTTAGCCTTCACACGCCGTCGTTACAAGGAATATAATGCTTACGTGCAGCAGGGGGGCCATGATGGGGCATTTGCTTTGACTCCGTGCCGCGTCCGATTAGCATTCGGACGTGACACGAGCCAAAGACATCCGGGCCGCGAACAAAAGCAACGTGGATTGGGGGAAATGGGAGGACGCCAGGATGTCGGCCTCAGTGTTTCCCCTTTCCAGGCGGCGGCAGAGTTCATTTCGCCTCGGAACAGCCTTCCGTTGGCGATTGGTGCGCTTCGACGCGCGCGGATACAAATTTCGTCTACTACTGGTACTGGCTTTCAGCCTGACGAAAGAACAATATCGGGCGACACTTGCCATCGAAGATGAACGGGACTTGACCGTGTTGGCCTCCTACGAGTTCCACGGCACTCATCCAGGCTGGCATCTCCTCGCAACGTGCGACGACATTGCAACGGTGCCTGCGGGTGTCATGATCGGACCATGGCAACGGCGCTTCCCGAAAGCGCGCGGGAATCACCGCAGGGTGGATTTCGGAGTAAAAGATGATGTTACGGCGCTCGATGCGGCCGCTAAGTTCTTCCGCCTACATAAAGCGGAGGGAAAATTGATATGAAAGATATCCTCTGCAAGGCATTTTGCGATCAACTCGCCATTCGCCTGGTTCCCGCGGGGATCGCCGTTAGCACGGCATTCACGCTGTCGGGGGGTGAACCGCTAGGTTTCTATGTGGTCGGCCCCGATCCGTCCGGGCGCTATCGCCTGGAAGATGACGGCACGACGGTACCGACCATCGAGGCAATGGGGATCGATCTGGAAACCCAAACCAGAAGCGACGCAATCGCCACGCTTTTCGCCGAGTACGGAGTGGTCTACAGTCCGGAAACCGGCGAATTATCTACGCCGCCCATGGCGGAGGACTTGGTCCCTCGAAGAGCGCTTCAGTTTGTTGCGCTGCTTTTGCGTCTGCAAGATCTGATATTATTAACGCCAGAGCGGGTTGCGAGCACTTTCAAGGAGGACGCCATCAAAGCAATCACGCGCTCATTGGAAGGACATGCTACCATTTGTGAGGACCAATCCCCGGCCGCAGGCATAGAGTATGCCGCCGATCTTTTGATCGAGGCACCCAACCGTAAGCCCGTCGCCATTTTTCTGGCACAAACGGATCAGCGCGTACTGGAAGCGGTGGTAGCGCAGATGGCTGTAACATACGAAGCCACGGCCGACTGTTCCGTAATCGCGCTACTTGAGAAGGATTCGTCAGTCAGCCGTCGAACGCGCTTACGCGCCTCGAACCGGTTGACCGCGATGCCAATCTACGAAGGCGACGAACGCGAAGCCGTGCAACGCGTCGTGCGCGAAGTGCTTGGACACCGCACGACGATTCATTAGGACAGGCCAGTAGGAGATGTGAAGCACCGACGACCCTCCTCAAACCTCCTCACTCAACCTCAAACCAAAAATCCAACACATCCCCCCTTCTCCGCTCGGCGAATTTCGTCACAACCCTGGTGCCGATCGCAAGCTTCCCAGCCGCCTCCCGAGGATCCGTCAGGTCCACTCCCTTGAAATACCCGCCAAGCGCCGTATCCGCGCCATCCAGCAGCACATACCCAAACGCATAGGGCGGCTCTGGCAGGTTGTTGAACTGTTCATAAACGAACGTAAACGCTTCGATACGTCCCCCCGGCCCCACCTCCACCCACTCCGTCGTCGGCAACAGCGTTTCATCCGAAAACGCCCTGGGCGGCACCAGTACACGGTTCGTCTTCGCGCAACGCCGCCCGAATATCTTGCCATTATCACGGATCTGGGTGAAGAAATAACTCGCCGTCTCGCCCAGAGCGTGATCGTAAGTGATGTTCCAGACTTCCTGCCGGCCGAGAAGTTCCATCCGACTCTCCTGCTCTCTCACGCTTCCAAAACCATCGTTCCGAATATCTGATGATCGCCACCGTTGCCGCTCGCGATGCCAACTCGGGCTCCATCCACCTGATGCGCGCCCGCGCGACCCCACACCTGCAACGCCGTCTCCGCCACACGCGCCATCGCCGTCACCGCGATGGCGTTGGTGCACAACGTTCCTCCGGACGGATTAACCGGCAGCACTCCCCCAAGTTCGAACTCTCCGTCGCGCACTCGTTTCACCGACTCACCAAACTTCCCGACCAGCCGGGCAGCGTCAATCGCATGATATTCGGTGTTGCTGAATGGCGCGTAAAGTTCCGCGACATGCACCTGCTTCGCCGGATCGGTGATGCCCGCCATCCGATAGGATTGCTCGAACGAGCGGCCCAGGGCGTAAGCGTCCGCATGCTCGGCCGTCGGATTGTTGCCCATCCGATCACCCATCCAATAAGTTTCCGCCCGGCACGCGACCCCGGTGATCCAGACCGCATCGAGTTTATTATCGCGAATGAATTGCTCTGACGCCAACACCATCGCCGCACCACCGGAGGACTGCGGACAGCAATCCATCAGCTTGATCGGCCAGGAGATAACGCGCGATTCCATCACCTCATCGATCGTCACCACCTTGCGCAGGTGCGCCCGAGGGTTCAACGCGGCCTGCCTGCGGTTCTTCACCGTGACATAGGCCATGTCCTCCTCGGTCATGCCGTATCGTTGCATATACCGCACCGCCGACATCGCCAGCATATTGATGGTACCGAGAGGCAACGCCCGCTCGTAAGTCGGATCCCATATCTTGTTCAGCACGGTCTGCGAGTCACCGCACTCGCCGACCTTGTCCGCGCCGGCCGTCAGCACCACGTCGCACACGCCGGAAGCGATATGATAATACGCCGCCGTGACCGAGGAGATGCCCGTCGCGCCGCCGGTATTGATGCGCAGGAACCGCTTGTTCCGTCCGCCGACCGCATCGACGCCGAGACGTTCCGCGTTGCCGATCCCAACCATGGCATCAGGCGACAACGAATAAACCACCGCGTCGATCGCATCGAAATCCAGCTTCGCGTCCAGCATCGCCGGAACCACGGCCTCCCGCACCAGGTCGGGATAACTCGCGTCGTCGCGGCGCGAGCGAAAGTTCGATTGCCCGATGCCGATGATGCCGACCCGATCTCCGCTCATCCCGCGTCCCCCTTGGCGGCATCCCCCTTGGCCGCACCCAATACGATCGCGGATTGATACTGCATCGCGAACCCGCTGCCGGCCTGC
>JBEKGV010000686.1:0-3434 GCA_050012615.1 Acetobacteraceae bacterium
CAGGATCTCGGTGTTCGCGGGCGCCAGTACTTCCAGCAACCGATGGATCTCCTGCCGTAACGAAGCGCGCGCCTGTTCTTCGGGCCGGCGGCTCCAGAGCAGTTCGGCGAGGCGGCCGCGCAACGCCGGACGGGGCGACGACAGCGCGATGGCCGCGAGCAGCGCGCGCGTCTTGCGACCGGGCGGCAAGACATTTTCACCTGTAACCGTCCAGGCCTCCATCTGGCCGATCAAGCGCAGACGGACCACGATCTGACCGGAGTTGCCGATGGGCACGGCGTTTCCTTTCGCGGATCTGGAGGCGTCCGCATCTGGTTACTCCCTGTTGTGTAAACATACATCAGCGTGCAAACGCATGCCAGGGGTTAACTCGGCACGTGGCGCGGTTGCCGCGAAGCTTCGTTATGGTATCCTATCGAATCCATTTTATTAATGATCGGATGGAGAGAATTTCGTCAAATCAATGGGTTCAAGGAACATTCACGTACGTTTTCTTGCTGTGGAGGCAGCTTTACTGAACTGCCAGGCCACACGACACCCGTCCCTCGCCATGCGGCCAAGGCCGATTACAATTGAAATAAAAACGCATCGAGGCCGAGAACGAAACAATTATAGCCACGCTCGGACATTGTTGGCGTCTTTGACCATCAATCAGTGGCGCCGCTTCCCGTCCTTCCCGTCGCGCGTCGTGCGGTCACCCCCTCCGGTCATCCCCCGGCTTGAGTACCTCGTC
The DNA here is from genome assembly GCA_050012615.1 of Acetobacteraceae bacterium. GTDB lineage: Bacteria > Pseudomonadota > Alphaproteobacteria > Acetobacterales > Acetobacteraceae > Rhodopila. Next base: position 734 of record JBEKGV010000686.1, read on the forward strand.
ATCGTCCTCTTTCGGCTTATTCGGGGGGCCTTTACCAGCACCGCGCGGCGACAAATCCCCAGGCCTGGGCCCGGCGACGACGGGAGATGGAAATTTGCTCCCTCACCGTCGCATTCCCCCAACTTGTACGCGGGCTCGTCCGGGGGGACCCGCAGCGGCACGCCCCCGCCCTAAATCGCCGCCTCGGCGAAGATGTTTCGTATGTCACCATTCCAGATGGTGCGGTTCCGTGCCAGCCAGTACTCCGCCTGCACCGGACCACCCGCCGCGATCTCCCGCAACGGAGCCAGATAAATAGATTCGTCGTTGCCGAATTTGTCACGCCGATTTCGCGCGCGAAGCCCATCGCTCGCGACCGCCACCACGTCCCGCGCGAGATCGCGCAACGTCCCCCCACGGAACGGAACGGCAAGGCCCAGTCGCGGTACTTCGGCCCGCAGCGCCATCGCGTCGTCCCAGGTCATGCCGCGAACCAATGCCTCGGCTGATGCGAGCGCCGCATCGTCGTAAAGCAGTCCAACCCAGAGGGCCGACTGCGCCACCATCATGTCCGCACGGCCCGCGTCCGCACCGCGCATCTCCAGAAACCGCTTTAGCCGGACATCGGTGAACACCGTCGTCATGTGATCGGCGAAGTCGCCGACCGTCGGAGTGATCCCCGCCAGCTCCGGGATTTTTCCGTCCATGAAGTCACGGAACGAGGCGCCGGCGACGTCGATGTAACGCCCGTCACGATAGACGAAATACATCGGCACCTGGTCGACGACCCATGCGACGTAACGCTCAAACCCGAAGCCCTCCTCGAGCATGACCCGCGGGATACCGGAACGCTGCCTGTCGGTGTCGGTCCAGACATGCGCGCGATAGGAGAGGAACCCGTTCTCCTTCCCCTCGGTGAACGGAGAATTGGCGAACAGCGCGGTCGCCAGCGGTTGCAGCAGCAACGAGACGCGCAGCTTCCGCACCATGTCCCGCTCGGATGCGTAATCGAGATTGACCTGCACCGTGCAGGTGCGGGTCATCATGTCCAACCCCATCGTGCCGGCGAGCGGCATATACCGCCGCATGATGGCGTAGCGGCCCTTCGGCATCCACGGCATGTCCTCGCGCTTCGCCAGCGGATGAAATCCGAGCGGAACGAACCCGAGCTCCAGTCCGCGAGCCACCGCGCGCACTTGCTCGAAATGGGTGTCGAGCTCGAGCTTCGTCTCGTGCAGCGTCGTCGCGATCCCTCCGGACAGTTCCAATTGACCGGCGGGTTCCAGCGACACCGACGCGTCCCCCTGCTTCAGGCCGATGGTATGGCCGTGATCCAGAATTGGAATCGCACCGAATGATTCGAGCCCATGCAACAGGTCGCGAATCGAGCCGGGCTGACCGTCGGCCGGCTCGTAAGGCGGGCTCTTCAGATCGGCGCGCCGAAATCCGAATTTCTCATGCTCGGTCCCAATACCGAACCTTTCCTTGGGCTTACACCCTTCGGCGATATGCTCTGCGAGTTGGCGAAGCGACGTGATCGGGGTCGCGTCGCCGTCGACTGGATTGGACATACGGTGCTCGGGCGTTTCAGGTTGACGGAAAGTACTCGGCCCACCCCATGCCGAGCAACAGGGCCTGTCCGGCGGCCGCGGCAGTCTCGGCCCGGAGTACGAAAGGACCAAGCGAAATTGGCGTGACGAACTCGAGTCCGCTGAAAAGCTCCCGTTCGACTGGAGTGAACCCGCCTTCCGGCCCAACCAGCAGTGCCGCCTGACCGGGGCCGGGACCTGCCGCCTGAGTGCCGGCCGCCTCGGTACCGGCCCAGGATCGCTCGAGGGCGGCGAACAGGCGGCGGTTGGGTGGCCAGGCGGCCAATATCGCCTCAAGACGGGTGGGCGCGTCAATGACCGGGATGGTCAGACGCTCACTTTGTTCGGCGGCTTCGATCGCGATGGCACGGAGGCGCTCCTCATTGACCCGGACCGAGTTCGTGCGGCCGGTGATCGCGGGCAACAGGCGGGATGCTCCGAGTTCGACCGCCTGGCGAACCACGAGGTCCGTGGCGTCGCGCTTCAGCAAAGCGAACACCAGCCACGGGCCGGCTTCGGGTTGTTGAGGACGCAACTGATGCTCCACGATCAGGGAGTTCGCCTGGGATACTTTTCGAAGCGAACGATCCCGGAGGCCGAACGTCTGTCGTGCCGCCCACTCCCCGTCGGCGCCATTGAACAATCGGACGACGTCGCCCGCCGCCCGCCGCAAAACAGTCCCAAGATAATGCGCCTGCTCCGCCGAGGCTTCGATGCCGGCGCCTTCGTGCAATGCCGCACCGACGAACAATCGGGGCGCGGTCTGGTGATTTTCGGGGTTGCCGATTGACCGGGTCATCCTGAAGGGCAGAGTAGCAGGATGACCGCGCACACGGATATCGCCGCCACCGGCTGGGTCTCGCGCATGCCCAGTACGTGGCTGCCTTACCTGTTGCTGGCGAGGGTCGACCGGCCGATCGGCATCTGGCTGCTGTTTCTGCCGGGATCGTGGGGGATCCTGCTGGCCCGCGCGGGATGGCCTGAAACGGTGCGGCTGATCGTGCTGTTCGCCGTCGGCAGTGTGGTCATGCGAGCGGCCGGCTGCGTGGTGAACGATTTGTGGGATCGCGACATCGATCGCCGCGTGGCGCGAACGGCGGGCAGGCCGCTGGCGTCAGGTGCGATCCGGCCGC
>JBEKGV010000687.1:0-3425 GCA_050012615.1 Acetobacteraceae bacterium
GCGCGGAACTCGCCGCCGCCGCCGAGGCACGCGGTGTCCCCCTGGCGTTCGAGGCGTCGGTCGCCGGCGGCATCCCGGTGATCAAGGCGATCCGCGAAGGCCTCGCCGCCAACCGCGTCAGCCGCATCGCCGGCATCCTGAATGGCACCTGCAACTATATCCTCACCCAGATGCGGGAGCGCGGACGCGAGTTCGCCGAGGTGCTCGCCGACGCCCAGAAACTGGGCTACGCCGAGGCCGACCCGTCCTTCGACATCGACGGCATCGACGCGGCGCACAAGCTGGCGATCCTGGCGGCCCTCGCATTCGGCCGGCCGGTGGCGTTCGACGCGGTGTATGTCGAGGGCATCCGCCGCATCTCCGCGCTCGACATCGCATTCGCATCCGAACTCGGCTACCGCATCAAACTTTTGGGGATTGCGAGCCACACCGATGCCGGGATCGAGACCCGCGTGCATCCCTGCATGGTGCCACAAACCGCGCCGATCGCCCGGGTCGATGGCGTGTTCAACGCCGTTGTGGCGGAGGGCGATGCTGTCGGCCGGGTGATGCTGGAGGGTCGCGGAGCCGGCGCCGGACCGACCGCCTCGGCCGTGGTGGCGGACCTGATCGACATCGCCAGGAACCGCGAAACCCCGGTCTGGGGTGCGGCGGCCGAGGCGTTGTCAGCCGCCCCCTCAGTGCCCATGAGCGCGCATTTCGGCCCCTATTACATCCGGCTGATGGTCGTCGACCGGCCGGGCGTCATCGCCGATGTCACGGCGGCTCTGCGCGACCACGGCATCTCACTGGAATCGATGCTGCAACGAGGCCGCAGCCCAGGAGAGGCGGTGCCGGTGGTGCTGGTGACGCATGAGACAAGGGAAAGCGACATGCGCGAAGCCGTGGCCCGGATCGCCGCTCTGGGCACGGTGATGGAGGAACCTACCCTGATCCGCATCGAGGCCGGCTGACCGCTCCAGATGGCCGACCCGCCGCCCGCCGACCCCAGGCTTCTCGAGACAGGATCCGATAAAACGAGACCCGGCGTCGCCGGGATATTCGCCGGCTTCTTCATGGTCGGCATGCGCGGCTTCGGCGGCGTCCTGCCATGGGCGCGCCGGATGATCGTGGAAGAACGCAAATGGCTGACCGAGGCTGAATTCGCCGAGGTCCTTGGCCTGTGCCAGTTCCTGCCAGGCGGGAACATCATCAATGTCTCGGTCGCCGTGGGCTCGCGGTTCCGCGGGGCACCGGGAGCGCTGGCGGCCATCCTCGGTTTGATGCTGGCCCCCGTCGCGATCGTCATCGGCCTGGGCGCGGTATACGACCGGTTCGCCGAGCAGCCGGTGGTTCGTCGCGCGTTCGCCGGGCTGGCCGCCGCCGCCTCAGCCTTCGTGCTGGCGGCATCGCTGAAAATCGCCGCACCGCTGAGGGGGAGAATTCTCGCGATGGCGATCACGGTCGTGACGTTCGTCGCCATCGCCATCATCCGATTGCCGTTGCCCCTGGCGATGCCGGTGCTGGCGCTCGCGTCGATCGCCGTGCTGTGGCGTTTCGAGGCATGAACGATCCGCTCGTCCGTCTGTCGCTGCTGTTCCTGCAAATGTCGCTGCTGGCATTCGGCGGAGCCAACTCCATTCTGCCGGAGTTGCAGCGTCAGGTGGTCGACGTGAACCACATGATGACGCCGCACACCTTCGCCGCGCTGTTCGCGCTGGCTCAGGCAGCGCCCGGGCCGAACATGATGGTGGTCAGCCTGATCGGCTGGCATGTCGCCGGTTTGAGCGGGGCCATCCTGACCATGGCCTGCGTCATCGCTCCATCGTCGGTCCTGACGTTTTTCGTCGCTCACGCCTGGTACCGATTTCGCGACGCGCCATGGCGGCGGGCCATTCAGAAAGGACTTCTGCCGGTCACCGCCGGTTTGCTGATCTCCAGCGCGGCGCTGCTGATCAAGGCCACGACACTCGATTGGAGCCTCGGCTTGCTGACCGTGGCGGTGACGGGGCTGCTGATGACGACGAAGGTTCATCCGATGCTGGTGCTTGGCGGCGCCGCCGCGCTCGGGGCGGTGGGGGTGGTTGGGTGATCACCCAAATTCGTTGAAGCGGGTCACTTCGCCGCCGCATCATGGCCGGGCGTGATTCGGCGATGGCGGTTGGTGGGGTTTGGCGCGTCACGATATTATGCTGTCGGAATAAAACTGTGATTTACGGAATTAAATTGTAACCGGCGGATTTAGATTGCGGATTTAGATTGTGGCTGGTCATTCCTACCCTCTGAACGTCATGGCCGGGCTTGACCCGGCCATCAATCGCCGCACGTGCCTCGCCAGATGGCCGGGTCAAGCCCGGCCATGACGGGAAAAGTTGAATGCCGTGACCTTAATTTAGCACCAATGGGGCTTGACCGGGCCATCTTTTCAAGCACGTGCGGCGACAGATGGCCGGATCAAGCCCGGCCATGACGGGTTCTGATATCAGTCGTCCAGTCAAGCGACGAACTATTCGATTATGCGAGGAACTTTTCGACCATCGGTCACGTTGGAAAGCGGATCGGCTGGACGTCACAGGAGGCGCTCTTGACCTCGCACTTTAACTCAACTGTCCGTCGCCGATGGCCAATGGCCGTCGTTCTGACTTTGCTCGTTCTGGCGGGCTTCTTCGGGTGGCGACATTTCCACGCGACCGCGACGGAAGCCGACCGCGGCAAGTCCGGACCAACGCCTGTCCCCGTCACTGTCGCGGACGTGCGGAAAGCCGATTTCCCCGTCTACCTCTCCGGTCTCGGCACCGTGCAACCCTACGACACCGTGACGGTCCGCAGCCGCGTCGACGGCGAGGTCCTGAGCGTCGGGTTCAAACAAGGACAGATGGTCGAGGACGGTCAGGTTCTCGTGCAGATCGACCCTCGGCCTTATCAGGCGGCGCTCGACCAGGCCGTCGCGAAGAAAGCGCAGGACCAGGCGAACCTTAAGAATGCGCAGCTAAATCTCGCGCGGTACGGCGCCCTTGCGAGTTTAGATTTTGCCTCCCGCCAACAATTCGACACCCAGCAGGCGACCGTTCAGGAACTCATGGCGCAGATCCAAGGCGATCAGGCGATGATCGACAATGAGCAAACCCAGGTCAGCTATACGACGATCAAATCTCCACTGGCCGGCAAGGCAGGGTTTCGGCTCGTCGATCCCGGCAACATCGTGCACGCGGCCGATACCAACGGTATCGTGACAATCGTTAAGCTGCAGCCGATCTCCGTCGTGTTCACTGCCTCCGAGGAGGAAGTGCCTGACATCAACAAGGCGCTCGCGGCGGGAACCGTACCCGTGGACGCGCTCAGTTCGGACGGAACCAAAATGCTCGCGGAAGGCAGGCTGGCTTTGGTCAACAATGAGGTCGATCAGGCGAGTGGGACGATCCGGATGAAAGCCACGTTCGAGAACA
>JBEKGV010000688.1:0-3415 GCA_050012615.1 Acetobacteraceae bacterium
GACAGCGTCCTCGAAGCTGACATTGACGGCGGGATGACGGTCCGTCTGCTCGAAGTCCGGCGGTTGCCATTCCCGGTTCGTCTCGCGCGCGAATTCGGCGTATTCGCCACGGGTCACCGGGTATTTGCCCAGGAGAAACGCGTGCCGGATCGCGACCTCGTGTTGCGGCCGGGCGTGTTCGTCCCAGTCCTCGGTCTTCTCGCGCTTCGATTCGACCTGGGAGACACCCATGGTGAACGTGCCAGGCTGGATGAAGACCATTTCAGGCTCGAGGGAAGATCGGCGTCTTGCCGGATCGGAGGCCCGGATCGCGGCATTGCCAAGCGTTCGCGCGCCGCGAACGACACGCAAGACCGCCGCGCCGATCGTCGCCGCGCCCTCTGACAACGCCCTGGTTACCCGGCTGACCCAGGCTTTGACGGCGGCTTGAAAGCGGGCCGTCATCTCGCCCATCGCTTCCACCGCGCTGGTCAGAGCGCCCAGGTCGAAAACGCTATCGTCGATGGTCAGATGCAGACGCGCGAGGTCGAGTTTCACGCGCATCTTATCGACATAAAGATTCACCAAACCGTTCTGCTGTACGACGTTCGGCGCGGTATCCTTCTCCCGGGCGACGCGTTTCAGTTCGTTCTCGACCTGATCCAGGCGCCGTAGCATGGCGCGGACGTTGCCCGTGTCGACGGCGAGCAGTTGCTTCGGCATGGTGTCGGCGCCGCGCGCCTCATCCGCCGCGCGCCTTGTGTCCTGGACCGCCCGCAGCAGCAATCCCATCGCGGACCTCAGCCGGTCCAGTGTGTCCGTCGGCTCCTCCAGCACCGGGTCGATGCGCGGCAGCCGCCAGTTGTCCGTCGCGCGTTCCAGCCCCTCCAGGTCCGCGACGACGCCGTCGCGTGGTTCCGGCAGATGCACGGCCAGCACAGACCCGGCCGTTTCGAGCACTTGCGCGGCCCGGCCGGCGAACACCGCGTCGTTGATGCCGCGCACGGACTCGCGGAAGGGCCCCATCCTCCGGGCCAGTTCTTCCAGGCATTCGATCAGTTCCTGTTCCGCCCGCCAGCCCGGCGGCTCGGCGCGCGGCGTCACGTTCTGGGCCATCGCGGTTTCCTTGGCCTGAGCCCGAAATGATCGGCGATCGCGTCGTCGATCTGCGACCGCGCCATGTTGTAGCCTTTGTTCTGGGGCTTCCAATCTTCGACCGGAAGCAGGCGGCGTTCGAACGACGGCACCGCCTGGGTCGGTCCACAGGCGAACTCCCAGTCACAGTCTCGTATAACGACCGAGATGGCCTTGCCTTTGCAGGCGCGCAATCGGCGTCTGATGGCGGGAAGCTCGGTGTCAAAAATATAGTCGCTGCCGATGAATTGCGGACTTACGAGCAAGATGAACACGTCGGCGCGGCCGATCGCCTCCTCGATTTCCTTACTCCAGTGATGGCCGGCCTTAAGCCGTTTGTCGTGCCATAGCGAAAGTCCGTATTTCCGCTCGACCGGCTTGAGTTGCGTCAGCAACCTGCCGCAAACCAGGAGATCGTCATGCGCGTAGGAGACGAAACCGTCCACCACCCCATCCGTACCACACGGTTCACCATCATGCCGCGACAGAAGGCCCAGTCCGGGCCGTGACGGGGAAGAAGGCGGACCCTCATTCGTTTCGAGCACTTGCGTGAACTGTCAGCGTAAGTGGTTCCGTACGCAGGTGCAATCGACCTTTGGCGCCCAGGTCATGCTCTGAGCGGGTTTGGCGATACGAAACGCTGACGGCAGCGGCACCTGACACACGAACGGCCGCGTGACACTCGACCTCATAAGCCTCCCGATCCCGCCAGACGCCGCCGGCCGTCCCGCGCGCTCCCGTAAGTGCTTCGCGGCCAGCCGTCACAACACGGACCGGCGCGGAAAAGCAAGGCGGCGTTCTCGTGAGCACTTCATTCACATTTCAGCCGTAAAATAAAAACGCCGGCGGGATAGGCCCGCCGGCGTTTAACCTGGAGGCAAAGATGGTGACACATCTTCTTCTCCTGTTGCTAATCCTGGTTGTACTTGGCCGAAAAGTCAAGATCACCATAGAAACGCGATAGGGGATGGGCCAGCCCGTTCGCGGGCTGGTCTACCCCCAGGGATGGCAAAGCGTCGAGACGCGATAGCAGGGGCGGCGCTGCATACATCGGCAGTCAGACACAGGGTTGTTCCCTCGCCCATCACGACTTCGCCCGGGGAGAACGCTCGCACAGGCGATCGATGACCAGCTTTGGGACGATGAGGCCGAAGCTCATCGCTAAAATGACCATGGTGGCGGTCATGCCGTCGGCGAGCGTCCCGCTCAGCAACTCCGACGTGGTATTTGAACCACCGGCAAGTCGCAGCAGTCCGCTGGCCATTCTGAACAGGAAGACGCCGGGGATCATCGACACCACGGACGCGAAGCCGATCGCCGCGAACGGGATGTGCCAGCGCCTCGCGACCGGCGTGAGGATCAGCCCCACAACGAGACAAGCGATCAAGGCGCCGGTCGCGGCGCCGGCTCCAAGCAAGGTCAACGCTCCCCATCTGAGCGCATGGGCCACCATGCCGACCGCCACGGGCCAGCCCAGAAACCGGAGCGGCGTGGAGAAGAAGACGCTGTAGGCGGCGACGGCGACACCAGCCGCGATGATGTCCTGCCACAGCGGCACGGCCCTGCTCGGTTCGTCGACCGGCAACGAGACGCCAAGAAGGGCGAGGCCCAGAAGCAATCCCGACGAAATGGCCAGGATCGTGAGACCGGCGTAGAGGAGACGGGCTGCTCCGAGATGGATGCGGCCCAGCATGAGATCCAACGCACCATTGAGTACATGGGGCCCCGGCACGAGGACCATGCAGGGGCAGACAGCGATAAGGCGCAGTGACGAGCTCAGTTCGTATCGCACCGCCAATGCACCGATCACTCCCGCGAGCACAGCCGCGGAAAATGGTTGCAGAAAGAGGTTCGCGCTGTGACGCGCCAGAATGCGGCGAAGAACGGCGCCGGCGCCCGCGCTCCCAAAAATGAGCGCCGCCGCCGGTAAATGCTGGACACCGAACAGCACGGCCAAAGCCACGGCGCCTGCAGCGGCCGCCAGGCTGAACAGCCATGTCGGCGCGGGTGGCGCCTGCGCGATGGCGCGGATCGCGTCCTTCGCCGCGGCTGGCGCAAGGAGGCCGGCCGTCAGGTCCTCGATCGCCCGCATGGTGGAAGTCACGCGGTCCATGTCCACGCCGGTAGGATCGGCCGCTATCACCGAAATCAGCGTAGCCTCTCCGTCCTCGGCACGAAGTTGAAGTTCCGCCCATCGCGGCATGATCCTGGCGCGCAGTCCGAGCGATTGGCCAAACCGCTCGGCCGCCGCCACGGTCTGATCCGTGGCCTGGCCGTTCACGAACAAGACCTGGGCGAATGC
>JBEKGV010000689.1:0-3398 GCA_050012615.1 Acetobacteraceae bacterium
GAGGCCAGGGCTATTCAGGCTTCTGTCCGGTTCGTCATGATGGCGCTGGACCTGAGGGAACGTCCGCGGGAAGTGACACTGATTACAACAGCAATACGGCGCGCACGCCGGCCTCGACCGCCCGCAAATCCGCACGCGACAATGTCCCGGACAATCGAATGAACCGCGTACGGTCGACCGCTCGAAGCTGGTCGCAAACCGCGACTGAATCCTTTCCGGCCGAGGACACGACCACGATGATAGGCGGCCGAGGGGCGAGGCCGGCCGATAACGGTACCACCACAACCGCCCGCCTTATCCGATTGAGCCCGTCCGCGCTCAACACCACCGCCGGGCGTTGCTTGCGTATTTGCGCTCCACGTGTCGGGTCCAAATCAACCCACCAGATCGAACCACGCTGAAGTGGGCCGCCCGCGGCGCCGGCGCTGCTCATGGTCGGGGCGTCGGAGGCTCCGCCTTGTCCAACCCGTTTCCGAGAGTGGCCGATTCCCATTCCGCCATTTCGGCATTGAGTTGCGTGTCCCGTTCGACCTCCAACGCCGCCCGGTACAGCGGGTCGTCATCGCTGTCCGCCGCCGGCAACGCTTGTTCCAGCAACTGTTGGACAAACATGGTTCGCTCCCCACTGGGCACCGCTCGACGAAACCGCCGCAGCAGGTCCTCAGGCAGACGAAGCAGGAGTTGTTCAGTTGGCATGCTGGGAAGCTCCTGGAGATGAGCATTGATATTGACAGCAAACTCCCTGCGCCGTCGCAAGTTCAGGCACCAGTGCGCATCGTCCAGACCATCCCTCGCCAGGCCCTGACGCCATCATAATGAAAGGTGAAATCCCGCGACGGGTCGCGCAGCATCTGTAGACGAAGCATCACCGCCTGGGACCGCGGATTGTCGGCGGCGGTGTAGGACAACACTTCGGCCAACCTGACGCGCGCGAAGGCGTCGTTCAACGCCGCTCGCGCGGCTTCCGTGGCATAACCATGACCCCATGCGTGCCGCACCAGTCGCCAACCGATCTCGGCATGGGAACCGATTGGATGGTCGGGGCGAGAGGGCATTACGCCCGCGTAGCCCAGGAAAGCGCCAGTTGAGGTCTCGATGGCCCATCGGCCAAAGGCATGTTTCCGCCATGTGGCAGCGTAGCGATCTAGTTTCGCGTCGCTCTCGCCCCTGCTAATCGGCCCTCCGTAATCGTGCATCACCTCGGCGTCAGCGTGCATGGCAGCAAACGCCTCCCGATCGGACTGCTCCCAACCGCGAAGCCGCAGACGCGGCGTGTTGATTATCATTCTTATATCATACAGAGATTCGCCGTCGGTGGCAGTGAGCAAAAATCAAGAACTCCGCAGCGTGAGCCACGCGACCCGCCGTGCCGCGTCGGCCAGGGCCTCGTCTTTCGAGGCATGGCGCAGGCTGCGAAAGTAGCTGACCGGCGTCCATGCGCCAGCGTCCTCTGCATCGCGGCGAAACTCCTCGAACCCGAAGCTCCTGTCCGGGCGTGTGAATATGTCCACGCAGCGGTCGTGCTGGGGGTTCTCGATGCTATCCATCACAACCCATGACGGGTCCAGTCGCGTTGACATCGGATTCCGTCCTCCAAGGCGGGAGAGTAGCGCGCTGCTTAAGCGCCGCGAGAGTTGCATAAACTAAGAGGTTTGCAGCAACGAATTTGATCAGAGAATTCGGGCCAAAACCGCAGTCTCTCGATAACGGCCTCAGCCTTTGGAGATCCGGAGGCGGAATCCTGCCGCACCTTATGTCACCATGTCAGGCGTCGGCAGTCTGCCGCGCAGGGCCCGTCACTGTCGTCGGGCTTCGGGCCCGGACGATGCAGCACGGATTTCGTGAGTGTGATCTCCGCCGTCGTCACGCCGGCCGGCAGGCGCCCGCCCTCGGCCGCGCCATTGACGATCAAGGCATAGCCGCCGGGCTCCGTGGGCGGCCAGAACAAAGCCACGTTTGGCTCGCGCACAATGTTTTTGGCGGCGGATGCACCGACGGCGCAGCCGATGCTGCTGCCGCGAAGCTCGATCGTCACATGACTGGTGTGCGGACCATCTTTCGCGACCGTGAGCAGATAGGCCTCGCGGCCGTAGATGGAGATCGCCTCGGCGAGCGTGCGGATCGGCATGATTGGTCCTTCCCGGGTTCCTTCCGGCCTTGGTGGCGCATGATGCATTGGCTGCGTGTCTTTAACGGTCGCGTGTTATGCGAAAGGCGTGGTAGCCGGTGGTCATCTGTGCCTTATCGTCGGTTCTCGGCGGCCATTCGGATAGCCAGGCCCGCCAACACCGTGCCCATCAGATAACGTTGAACCATCATCCATGATGGCCGTGATTTGAGAAACCCGGCGATAGATCCTGCCATAATGACTATCAACGCGTTCACGCTGATACTTATGATGATTTGCACCGAACCTAAAATCAAAGATTGACCGAGCACGCTTCCTTCACGGGGATCAATGAACTGGGGCAGCAGAGCGAGGTAAAGCATCGCGATCTTCGGATTCAGCAGGTTCGTGACCAGACCCATCAGAAAAAGCTTGCGCGGCCCGTCGACGGGAAGGCTCCTGACCTCGAACGGGGAGCGTCCACCCGGCTTCAGGGCCTGCCAGGCCAACCAAAGAAGATAAGCTGCCCCGGCCAGTCTCAGCATGTCATAGGCGTAAGGCACCGCGAAAATGAGCGCCGTGATGCCAAACGCAGCGCAAAGCACATAAAAGACGAAGCCCAGAGCCACGCCGCCGAGTGAGATCAGCCCCGAAAATCTGCCTTGAACGATTGATCGAGAGATGATGTAAATCATATTTGGGCCGGGCGTAATCACCATTCCAAGCGCGACGAGCGCGAAAGTCATCGAGTTGGTCAGTGACGGCATAATATTGCTCCAATCGATCCATCAAAGCCTAACATCAAGAAATGGCGTGGTCCAGGTTTCGCTTGTCACGTTGCACAAACCAAGAATCGCGCGGCAAGATCTCCGCGTTGAAAAATCAGAGCGTTTTTGTTGCATAAATCAAGCGCATAAACGAGGCATGAAATATGCCTGACCATGCGCTCATGATCCGTTCCCCTTGATTGGCCGGACGGATCGCCGCGATTAATCCGAAATCAATCCCCGCTCCCGACCCGCGCCTTCCCATTGGCGTGTTCGGGCGCCCGAGCGTCGTCCAACGTCGCCGACATCATCGCCAGCGATTTTTCAAAATCCGCGAGTTGTTCCTTCGCGCTCAATCCATCGATCCGGGATGACAGCGAAGTACCGGACAGAAGCCGTGACGCCGTTCCTGGCCGCTCAACGGCGGAGGCCGCCGGGCGCCTGTCCGTGTTATCCGCCGCCCCAGCGGCGGCTGTCTCACGCTCCGCCTCCTCGCGCAGCGCGAGCGCCATTTCCGCGACGAG
>JBEKGV010000690.1:0-3396 GCA_050012615.1 Acetobacteraceae bacterium
TCCTCCAGCGCCAGACAGGTTTGCTGCGTTCCGTCCTGAGCCAACTTCCAGACAACGGTTCCACCGCGGGCCTTGCCCTCGGTCGCACGCGGGCCGTCCGCCATGCCCCAGAATGCACGCCCTGTCGCGATCACGCGGCGCAGCGTATCGACCGGATCCTCATCGGTGGCGCGATTCAACTGATCGTTGGCCACTCGCCGCAGCCGCGCCAGGATGACGCGATCGGACGGCCGCAAATACCGTGCCGGCGCTCCGGACTGCTGCAAAGCGTATTGCTTCGGATGACTGATCTTGCCGGTGGCGAGCAGCCGCACCGTGAAGGGCCGCACCACGAGCGCGGGCGCGCCGCGCGCCGCGTCCGTCGTCGACAGAACGTAATGCAGCCGCTGATGGATCGAATCCGGGAACTCCTCGCTGTCCTGCGGATCGTCGGCGTGCAATGTCGAGAGCCAGCCCGCCAGATCATAGGGCAGCAGCGAGTCCTGCGCCGTATCTGGCCGTGCGCTGGTCATCGGCGGCACATCGGTCCCTTCGGCCGCGAGCTCCTCGCGATGGGCTGCGACCAGAACGGCGGCGACATGTTTGCAGTCGCGGCCAACGGGACAGGAGCACATCCCGCTGATCGAGAGCGAGGCATCTTTGCGCCGCGCCACCGTGATGCGCTGCAAGTAAGGATCCGGCGCCGAGCCCTGAGTTTCGGCGAATATCAGCGCACCCTGATTGGCGATGCGCAAATTTCGGACCCGGCCGCGCAGCTCGTAGATCCGCCCAGCTTCCAGAGTGGAAGGGGCGAAGACCGGACGGATGGCGCTGTCGGTGAGGACGAGAGCGGGATCTATGTCGGGGGCAATTGGCACAACATGCATTGGATTAGCATGGACCATAGTGTCGAGTCGCCGCCAGCTTGCATGGCAGCCCCCGAAAATGGTCTTTTCCCCGCACATATGCGAAAGGAGACTGATAATGGCGGAAATTTCACGAAGCGAGCGCGAACTGGCGCTGGTCGCTTTGGCGCGGCGCGTGCTGCCGGGCGGAAGTTTCGGCAATTTGTCATCGGATATCGTCATTGGCGAGGGCCGTGCCGGCCGCGTCTGGGATGTCTCCGGCAACGAATATGTCGATTTTCTACTCGGTTCGGGCCCGATGTTCATCGGCCACGCCCATCCCGACGTCGTCGACGCGGTGCGCGCGCAAATCCCGCGCGGCGTGACGTTCTTCGCCAACAGTGAGCCCGGAATTCGCCTCGCCGCCGCGATCGTCGATGCGGTGCCTTGCGCGGAAAAGGTGCGATTCACCAGCACCGGCACCGAGGCCGATGTGTACGCGATGCGTGTCGCCCGGGCGTTTCGTGGCCGTGACAAGGTCATGAAATTCGAGGGCGGCTTTCACGGCATGAGCGAATATAGCCTGCAAAGCCTCGCTCCGAAACGGCCGGGCAATTTTCCGCAGGCGGTGCCGGACTCGCCAGGCATCCCCCGGTCGGTGTCCGGGGACATGCTGATCGCGCCGTTCAACAATCCCGACCTCGCGGCCAGCATCATCCGCGAGCATCGCGAAGAACTCGCGGCGGTCATCGTGGAGCCGTTCCAACGGCTGATCCCGCCGAAGCCCGGCTTCCTTCAGGCGTTGCGCGCGGTGACCGCGGAGTGCGAGATCCCGCTGATTTTCGACGAGATCGTGACCGGGTTCCGTTTCGCTTATGGCGGCGCGCAGGAATATTATGGCGTTATCCCGGATATTTGCACCTTGGGGAAGATCGTCGCGGGCGGATTTCCGCTCGCGGCGGTGGCGGGGCGGGCCGACATCATGCGTCACTTCGATCGCGGCGAAGTGGGCGACGCCGTACTGCCGCAGATCGGCACACTGTCGGGTAATCCGGTGGCCTCCGTCGCGGGCCTGATGACGCTGGAGGTCCTGCGGCGGCCCGGCACCTATGAGCGCGTGTTCGCCACCGGCGAACGGCTGATGGAAGGACTGGCCGGCATGATCCGCGAGCGCGGCCTGCCGGCACAGGTGATTGGCGAGCCGGTGCTGTTTGACCTGATATTTGCGGAAGGCGAGATTTCCGATTACCGGTCCGGCCTGCGGCAGGATGTGGACGCTCTACGCCGCTTCAATGCGACGTTACGGAGTGAGGGTGTGCTGAAGGGCGATTCGAAGTTTTACGTATCCACCGTGCATGATGACGCTGACACAAGGAAGACACTTTCGGCGTTCGCGGTCGCGCTGGACGCGGAGGTTGAATTCCGGAAATAGTAATGTTGTCGTCGTCCCGTTAAGCCCTGTGGGATTCACACTGGAACACTCCGCCGGCAATCAAGTAAGGCTTTAACACGGAGAAGCGGCGAGAACCTCGGAGGTCACGGAGCAGCGAAGATTTCCGATGGGTCTCGCCCGCGTCCAATTCACAGATCGCGCGCAGCGCCATAATAAAATCTCCGTGCAACTCCGTGTACCCTCCCTCTTTCTCCGTGTTGAAAGCCTTGCTTTCTTGAGGTGTCAACCGCAAGCACAGGTAACGAACACGCCGCCACATGTTGCTGGTTCAACCAGGACCACCCCGTTGGCGATACGCTTTGACCCGCCAGCCCTTGCGATCCGCCGTCATATCGGGTGCATTCGATCCCACCCGCGCGAGGGAGAGGAACGATGCAAATCATGATCCGGCCGCGACGCCGATGAGCAAGGAAATTCGCCTGCTCTCGACCAGTGCCATTCTCGGCTACGGTTTTCCGGAAGCTTCGCTGAAAGCCGGCCTCGACCGCGATCCCCACGTCATCGGCGTCGACGGAGGATCCGTCGATCCTGGGCCTCACTATCTCGGATCCGGCAAACCGTTTTGCTCACCCATGGCGATCCGTCGCGATCTCCGATTGATGCTGCATGCGGCGATCGACAAAAAAATTCCCATGGTGATCGGAACCTGCGGCGGAGCAGGCGGTGCGCCGCATTTGGCGTTGGTCGTGTCGATGGTGCGCGAGATCGCGCGCGAGGACGGTCTGCATTTCAAGATGGCCGCGATCCATGCCGAACAGGACAAGTCCGAACTGAAACGCCGCGTCGTCGCGGGAACGATAAGCAGCCTCGCGCACCAGCCGCCGTTGACCGATGCGACGATCGATCGCGCGACCCGGATCGTCGGCATGATGGGCCCGGAGCCGTTCATTACCGCGCTGGATGCGGGCGCTCAGGTCGTGCTGGCCGGACGAGCATCCGATCCAGCGCCATGGGCCGCGGCGGTGACGCGGGCGCAGTTGCCCCCGGCGCCGGGCTGGTACGCGGGCAAGATGCTGGAATGCGGCGCCACGCCAGCCATTCCGAAAGGACATGATTCGCTGTTCGTCACCGTGCGGGACGATCATGTCGAATGCGAGCCAACCAATCCGGCGCGCCGTT
>JBEKGV010000691.1:0-3390 GCA_050012615.1 Acetobacteraceae bacterium
GGAACCGGACCTACGCGACGGAGTGGCCGAATATCACACGTAAGGGCCCACCGCCCGACGATGCCGACGACTGGAAGGACAAGCCCGACAAGGAGCAGTTCTTCTCGCCCAACCCCGGCAAGCCTTGATACGCCCCGATCGAGCGGTCGCTTTAGGGGGTGGCGGCCGTGATTGATGCTCAGCCCGCAGACGAGATGGAACAACCAACAAATATGTCAGATGCCCCAGCGAACACCGCCGATCCACAGGCCCCGGTCGCGCCAAAACCCCAACAGGGACCTCATTCGGCGCCGATGAGCCGGCCGTCGCATGGCGGACCGCAGCAGATCCCTCGCGTGCCAGCCAAGGCGGAAGTGTTCGTCGAGGGGGATCACGTCGTCTACCCAACTCATGGCGTCGGCAAGGTGGAGCGTATCGCGACCGAGGAAATCGCCGGTCACCGCCTGGAACTGATCCACATCACCTTCGAAGAAAACCGCATGACCCTGCGCGTGCCTGTCGCCAAGGCTCGCAGCGCGGGATTGCGCAAGCTGGCGACACGGAAACAGTTCGACGACGCTTTGGCTGTCCTGAAAGGCCGCGCTCGGATCAAGCGCACCATGTGGTCGCGCCGCGCGCAGGAATATGAGGCGAAGATCAACTCCGGCGATCCGCTGGCGATCGCCGAGGTGGTGCGCGACCTGCATCGCAATTCCGGTCAGCCGGATCAGAGCTTTTCGGAACGGCAGATCTACGAAGCGGCGCTCGACCGGCTCGCGGCCGAGTTGGCGGCGCTGGACAAAACCGACAAGCCGACGGCCGTCGTCAAGCTGATCGAGTTTCTCAAGACGGCCTGATCAGCCATCCCGGGTCGCCCGTCTGGCAACAGCATCCGGGGACATCGTCCGGCGTAATCTTGCGCGACCACGGCACGCGCCGTTATGACGTTCCTCTCGCGATGGTTCTGGTGACTGATCCCAATGGCTGCTTCCGCTGGCGGGGGTGTCATCGGCGAATCGTCGCTTTGCCCTGAACCGGATGGCGAGGCGTGCTCGAAATCAGTGCCTCCGAAGACGCGGTCCATAAACCGCACATTCTGGCCATCGCCAACCAAAAGGGAGGCGTGGGCAAGACCACGACGGCGGTCAATCTGGCGGCCGCGCTCGCGGCCTCGGGCGTGCCGGTCTTGCTGATCGATTTGGACCCCCAGGGCAACGCGTCCACCGGCTTAGGCGTCCCGGCGCAAGATCGGGGCGCCGGCAGTTATCAACTGATCGACGACGGAGCTGCTGACGACGCCGAAACGTATCGGACAAAATACGAGCGTCTGTGGCTGATCCCGGCCGGTCACGACCTCGTCGGCGCCGAGGTCGAACTCGCCAGCAAGCCAAGACGCGAATTCCAACTGCGGGACGCGTTGTCGGCTTGGCGCGAGGCCTCGCCATTTCGCTACATTCTGATCGATTGCCCGCCCAGTCTGGGATTGTTGACGCTGAACGCGCTGGTAGCGGCGGATGGAGTTCTCGTGCCGCTGCAATGCGAGTTTTACGCGCTCGAGGGCATCAGCGGGTTAACCCGCACAATTGAAATGGTCCGCCGCCGGCTCAATCCCGCGCTGCGTCTGTGCGGCGTCGTATTGACCATGTATGATAAGCGGAACAACCTGTCCGATCTCGTCGCCGACGATGCGCGGGGCTTCTTTGGGGAGTGGGTGTACGACACCGTGATTCCACGCAACGTTCGCCTGTCGGAAGCGCCCAGCCACGGCGTGCCTGTCTCGGAGTACGATGCGCGATCGGCGGGGGCGCTGTCGTACGCGCAACTGGCCGAGGAACTCCTGCGTCGTGACCGCGTCCCGGCGGCCGCGCGATGAACGCGAAACAAGCGACCCCGAAGCTTGGCCGTGGGCTCGCCGCGCTGTTTGGCGACATGCCATCTCGTACCGGCTCCGATGCGGCGACAGACGACATTCGGCGGCTGCCGATCGATCTCCTCGATCCCAATCCGTTTCAACCAAGAATGAATTTCGACGAGGACACCCTGCGGGACCTCGCCGAGTCGATCAGAACCCAGGGCGTGCTGCAGCCGATTCTGGTGCGGCCTCATCCAACCGTCGCGGCACGATACCAAATCATCGCCGGCGAGCGCCGCTGGCGCGCCGCGGGCATCTCCGGCCTGCATGAAATTCCTGTCGTCTGCCGCGAGCTGACCGACGTCGAGTCGGCCGCGGCGGCGTTGATCGAGAACCTGCAACGGGAAAACCTGAACCCGATCGAAGAGGCCGAGGGCTATCAGCGTCTCATTCAGAATTTCGGCCTCACCCACGAAGCACTGGGCACCGCGGTCAGCAAGTCACGCGCGCATGTCGGCAACATCGTGCGCCTGCTGACCCTTCCGGAAGCCGTGCGCGATGAAGTCCGCACCGGTGCACTGACACTTGGCCACGCGCGCGCCATGCTGACGTTGCCCGATCCGGCGCGGATCGTAGGGGACGTCGTGAAGAAGGGTTTGTCGGTCCGGCAGACCGAACGGCTGGCGCAACGCTTGCTCAGCGAGAAGCAGCCGGCGAAAATCGCACGCGAAGCCGCACCGGATACCGAGCACGTCGAGCGCGATCTCTCGGCGCAAATCGGCTATCGTGTGAAGGTGACGACATCGCCTGGCGGCAGCGGTTCGTTGACGATCTGGTACAATGATCTGTTCCAGTTGGACGATCTGATCGCACGGTTGACGGCCGTCGCCGGGGGGAACAACGACAAAGACTGATCGCCGGCATTCGGCCACCCCTCAAAATCCGCCGCCCATTCAGGCATGTCGGTTCTCGCCATCGCGAAGGCGCGAGGCACGGTCGTTGCATCGTCATTGCAGGGCCAGGTTCCGCCATTACACCAGCCGGCCGAAAGATTGACCTACGGACTTTCAAATCCGTCATGGCCCTCCCCCGACTTGATCGGGGGAGGGCCATGACGATTACGGAAAGAGTCAATCTATTCGGCGGTTGATATTACACCGTCATGGCCGGGCTTGACCCGGCCATCTCTTCCAGCACAGTGCCGCGAGTGATGGCCGGGTCAAGCCCGGCCATGACGCGGAGACGTTTCGCGCTTCAACGATGCGTCTCGCTTCAACGATGTCTCGCGCTTCAACGTTTCTGGGTACCACGCTGCATGGACCAAATCACCACCCGTCTCGATCCCGCGAAGTTCCGGGATCCGGTCACCACGGCTAAAGGCGAGACCCGCGCACGTGTGGCGTTGCGGCGCCTTGATACGCTCTGGTTCAACACCGGCACGCTGTGCAATTTGACCTGCGCCAACTGCTACATCGAATCGTCGCCGCGTAACGATCGGCTGGCGTGGCTAAGCGTTGACGACGTCCGCGACTACATGGACGAAATCGCGCGCGAGCAAT
>JBEKGV010000692.1:0-5095 GCA_050012615.1 Acetobacteraceae bacterium
TCGAAGCGCCGGTTGAACCCCACCATCAGCAGGACGCCGGCGCGGCGCACCGCTTCAAGGCAGGCGCGGACCCGGTTCGCCGACAAATCAATCGGCTTCTCGCAGAACACCGCGCGTCGGGCGGCGGCGGCCTGTTCGATGTAGTCGGCATGTGTCGGCGTCGGAGAGGCGATCAACACCGCGTCCGCGCGCATGGCGTCCGCGACGCTCAACGTCCGGGTGCCAAGCGACGCGGCGAGCCGGCCCGCGGCCGCTTCGTCCGTATCGGCGATCCCGGCGAGACGGGCACCGGGGTGGGCCGCGATGTTGCCGGCGTGGATCCGTCCTATCCGGCCGGCCCCGATCACGGCGATGTCCAGCACGGCGATGTCCGGCATGGCGCTTCCTTTTCGCCGAGTGTATCCCGCGCCGGTTGTGTAGACACTTCCGGTCCAGAGGACCATCCCAGGAGGACCGTCCCAGGAGGACCATCCCAGGAGGACCATCTATGAACGAGATCCGCGCATGAGCACGATCCGGCTGACCACGGCCCAGGCCCTGGTGCGCTACCTGGACGCGCAGAGGTGCGAATGGCAGGGCTCCGAAGCGCCATTGTTCGCTGGCGTGTGGGCGATCTTCGGTCATGGCAATGTCGCCGCTCTGGGCGAAGCGCTTTACGCGGTTCGCGACTCTCTGCCGACCTTTCGCGGTCATAACGAACAGGCCATGGGACATGCCGCGATCGCCTTCGCCAAGGCCTCGCGCCGGCGGCGAATGATGGCCTGCACCAGTTCGATCGGCCCGGGAGCGAGCAACATGGTGACCGCGGCGGCGGTCGCGCATGTCAACCGGTTGCCGGTGCTGTTCCTGCCCGGCGACGTGTTCGCGTCGCGGCGGCCCGATCCGGTATTGCAACAACTTGAGGACTGGGGCGACGGGACCGCGTCGGTGAACGATTGCTTCCGCCCGGTGTCGCGTTACTTCGACCGTATCGTTCGGCCGGAGCAATTGCTGACCGCTCTGCCGCGGGCAATGCAGGTTCTGACCGATCCCGCCGAATGTGGGCCCGTGACCCTGGCGCTGTGTCAGGACACGCAGGCCGAGGCGATGGATTGGCCGGAGAGCTTCTTCGCTCAGCGGGTCTGGCGCACGCGCCGTCCGCCTCCGGACCCGCGTGAACTGGTCGCGGCCGCCAGTGCGTTGCTCGGCGCGCACAGGCCGCTGATCGTCGCCGGTGGCGGGGTGCTGTATGCCGAGGCTGAGGAAGCGCTGATACACTTCGCCGAGGCGCATGGCATTCCGGTCGCGGAAACGCAAGCAGGGAAGGGGAGCCTGCCGGCCGATCATCCACTGAACCTCGGCTCGATTGGCGTCACTGGCACTTCGGCGGCGAATCGCGCGGCGGAGGCGGCGGACGTGGTTTTGGCGGTAGGCACGCGGCTGCAGGATTTTACCACCGGCTCGCGCGCTTTGTTTCAGGGCCGGCTGATCGGACTGAATGTTCAGAGTTTTGACGCCGGCAAGCACAACGCCATGCCGTTGGTCTGCGACGCGCTGGTGGGACTGCGAAGTCTGGACCGGGAGCTGGTGTTGTATGACGCGCCCGAGGAATGGTCTGACGCCGTCGCGGCCTGGCGCACTGAATGGATCGCGGCCGCCGCCGCGGTCACCGCTCCGGGCAACACCGCTATCCCGTCTGACGCGCAAGTGATCGGTGCGGTACAGAGAGCGGTGGTACCCGGGACGGTAGTGGTTTGTGCGGCCGGTGGACTACCTGGCGAATTGCATAAATTGTGGCGTGCCGAGGGGCCGGGCACGTATCACCTCGAATACGGCTATTCCTGCATGGGCTACGAGATCGCCGGTGGATTGGGCGTCAAGCTCGCCGATCCCGCACGAGAGGTTGTCGTGATGGTCGGCGACGGCAGCTACCTCATGATGAATTCGGAGATTGCTACTTCTGTCGCGATGAATCTGAAGCTCACCATTGTGCTGCTGGACAACGGCGGTTTCGGCTGCATCAACCGTCTGCAACAGGCGACCGGCGGCGCACCGTTCAACAACCTCGTACCGCACGGCGTCGATCTGCGCGCGCACGCCGCCAGTCTAGGTGCAGTATCGGAACGTGTTTCCAGTCTGGCCGAACTCGAGGACGCCATGCGGCGCGCTCAAACCGCGTCTCGCACATCGGTCATCGTCGTCGAGACGGATCCACTTGTCAGCACGGCGGCTGGCGGACATTGGTGGGACGTCGCGGTTCCGGAAGTGTCGGAGCGGCGCGAGGTTCAGGCCGCACGTGCCGACTACGATGCGGCGCGCGCCGCACGGGAAGGATTAGAATGACTGTTCGTCTCGGCATCAATCCGATCGGCTGGTCGAACGATGACCTGCGCGAACTGGGCGGAGAGACTCCGCTTGAAACCTGCCTCGCCGAAGCGCGATCCGCCGGTTTCGCCGGTATCGAACTGGGCCACAAATTCCCGCGTGACGCCGCGACCCTGGGTCCGATCCTCGGCTGCCATCAACTGACCCTGGTGTCCGGCTGGTATTCTTGCGCTTTGCTGGAGCGAGATGCCGCCGCCGAACTGAACGCCATGCGCCCGCACATGACCCTGCTGCGTGCTTTGGGCTGCGACATTCTGATTCTCGCGGAAACGTCGAATGCGATTCACGGCGATCGTCGCGTCCCGCTGTCCCGCCGTCCGGTGCTGGCCGATCCGCGGTGGCCCGTCTTCGCGCACCGGCTGACCGAACTCGCCGACGCGGTGGCCGCCGAGGGATTGTCGATCGCCTACCATCACCACATGGGCACGATCGTGCAGTCCGAGTCGGAGATCGACCGGCTGATGGCAATGACCGGGCCAAATCTGACGCTGCTGCTGGATACCGGCCACGCGACTTTCGCCGGAGCCGATCCGATCGCACTCGCACGCCGGCATCGCGCGCGCATCACGCATGTTCATTGCAAGGATGTGCGGGAAGCGATCATGGCGAAGGCTCGCCGTGACGATCTGAGTTTTCTGGACAGCGTGATCGACGGCGTCTTTACCGTGCCGGGGGACGGAATGGTGGACTTTCCCGGTGTGCTGTCGGAGATGTCTGGATATACCGGTTGGCTTGTCGTTGAAGCCGAGCAGGATCCGGCAAAAGCTCATCCTTTGACATATGCACGGATGGGCCACGACAATTTGGCCAATTTCGCGAGGCGGGCCGGTTTGACGAGGTAAACCCGACAACGTCCGCGCGGAACGCACTGGGCACGGGCCGTGCGCAGCGGGGGATTACCGTATATCATCCGTTTCGTAAGTGCCGTCATGCTCGGGCTTGACCCGTGCATCTGTATCCGCGATGGCTTCGCCGAAAACCAGGCCACGATTCCGTCATGGCCCTCCCCGATCAGGTCCGGGCTCGACCGATGAGCCGATCCATGAACTGGCTGACGGTTTCGGCGGTCCTCACGGGCCCGCTGAAGGACCGCTTTGGTGGCACGACGGTGGCTATCTGTTGTTCAGCGATATCCACAACAACAAGCGCATGAAATATGTGCCAGGCGCTGGCGTGTCGTTGTTCCAGGAACCGACCAATCGCGCCAACGGTCTCACCCGTGACATGCAAGGACGGTTGATCGCCTGCGAGCACGATTCGCGGCGAGTGACGCGGCAGGAATCGGACGGCAGCATCACCGTCGTCGCGAACAGCTTCCAGGGACGGCAGCTCAATCGGCCCAACGACGTCGTGGTGAAGTCCGACGGCTGCATCTATTTCACCGATCCCTGGACGAGCCCAATGGCTCCCGAGCAATGGGACCTCACGTTTTCCGGTGTGTATCGGGTGACGCCGGACCTCGGCACCATGTCGCTGCTGATCGCCGACTTCGTGCTGCCGAACGGATTGGCGTTCTCGCCGGATGAGAGCGTGCTCTACATCAATGATTCGCGGCGCGGGCATATCCGGGCCTTCGACCTGCTGCCGAATGGCACGCTGGCGAAACACACCGATCGCGTGTTCGCCGATTTGCGAGGCCCCGAGCCCGGCGTTCCCGATGGGATGAAGGTCGACGTCGAAGGCAACGTCTATTGCGGCGGTTCGGGTGGATTATGGATCTTCGACCCGAACGGCAGGAAGCTCGGGCGGATCGTTCATGGCGCCTCGGCCACGACCAATCTGGCGTTTGGCGGCGATGACTGGAAGACGCTGTATTTCACCAGCCGCAATCATCTGGGCGCGGTGAATGTGAAGATTTCGGGACAGAAAGTGCCGGCCGCGCGGAAATAGTTCCAGCCTCGGGTCTGCTCCGAATCACGCCTCGACGGGTTGCGACAGCGGTCCACGCACCGGTTTGCCGGATGGAGGCGTTCCCTTCCGGCCCGCCGGCCGGAGCTCCGGCGGCAGGCGCTCCTGAATGAACCGGCCCAATGCGACCAGATCGTCGCTGCGTGGGAACGCCATGCGCCAGAGCAGGCCAACCCCGCGATGCGCTCCGGATGCCTGGAAGGGGCGGGCCTCCACTCCGGATCCGCCGGCGACCAGACGCGGGACGGCCAGGGCAGGAAGCAGGGTGCAGCCCAGCCCGGCGGCGACCATGGCGCAAAGGGTCTCGAGGCTGTTCGCCCGCAGGACGTCAGGCGCGGAATGATTCTTTCGCGACGCCTGTCCGCATACCGCGAGCGCCTGCCCGCGCAGACAATGCCCTTCGGCCAGCAACAGCAGCTTGTGAGCCACGAGGTCCTGTTCGGTGACGGCGGTTCGCTCGCGAAGCGGATCGCCGGCGGGAAAGGCGAGCCAGAACGGCTCGTTGAACAGCGGCAGGGCGTGCAGCCCATGCACATCCTCGGGCAGCGCCAGAAGCAGCACGTCGACCTCGTAGGCCGCCAGCGCATCGATCAGGTTGGCGGTCAGGTCCTCTCGCAGGACGACGTGGAGCTGCGGGTGGGCCCGATGCAGGTCCTCGAGGAACAGGGGCAGCAGGTACGGGCTCAGGGTTGGGATGATGCCCAGCTTGAGTGTGCTGGTCAGCAGGCCTTCGTTCTGCCGTGCCAGATCGCAAATCTGATCGGCTTCCTCAATGATCCGGCGCGCCCTGATCACGATGCTTTCGCCAATCGGGGTGACGGTG
>JBEKGV010000693.1:0-3384 GCA_050012615.1 Acetobacteraceae bacterium
GCGACTGGATCCAATTTGGCAGACACTGATCCCGCCCAGGTGGAGCAGGACGAAATCTTGTCCCAACCGGATGAGGCCTCGGTCGCGTCGCCGGCGAGCACGATGGCGCCCGAAGGGGCGCCCGAGGCGGCAAACCACGCGGCGGCCCACCCGCGGACCGACCCTGGGACCCTATGGGGCGAGGCCGGCGATGATGCCGGTGCGGAGGTGGATGAGTCCGCCGAGAACGATGAACCCAGTGACGACGAATCCGGGGACGACGAATCCGGGGACGACGAACGATACGATGACGACCTGAACCAGGATCAGGACGACGCTTACGAGGCTCACCTCGCCGCGGCTCAGGAGCCTGCTCGCACGGTGTTCGCAGACCTCGGATTGTCCGATTCCGTGCTGCGCGCGATCGAGGACATGGGGTATCACCACCCCACGCCCATCCAGGAACAGGCGATCCCGATCATTCTGATGACCCGGGACGTGCTCGGCGTGGCGCAGACCGGGACGGGCAAAACCGCGAGCTTCACTTTGCCGATGCTGGATATCCTCGCCGGCTCCCGCGCGCGGGCGCGCATGCCGCGCAGCCTGATCCTGGAACCGACACGGGAACTCGCGCTGCAGGTCGCGGAGAATTTCGTTCAATACGGCAAGTATCTGAAACTAACCCACGCGTTGATCATCGGCGGCGAGAGCATGTCCGATCAGAAAGACGTTCTGAACCGCGGTGTCGACGTTTTGATCGCCACGCCCGGCCGGCTGATCGACATGTTCGAGCGCGGCACCATCCTGCTGACCGACACGCGCATCCTGGTCATCGACGAGGCGGACCGGATGCTGGACATGGGGTTCATTCCCGATGTCGAGCGGATCGTTTCTCTGTTGCCGAAGACACGGCAGACGCTGTTTTTCTCCGCGACGATGGGGCCGGAGATACGGCGGCTCGCCGATGCGTTTTTGCAGAACCCGAAGGAGATCACCGTTTCGCGGTCGGCGACCGTGGCGGTCGGGATCACCGAGGGGTTGGCGCTGGTCGCCGAGCATGACAAGCGCGAGGCGCTGCGGCGATTGATCCGGACTCAGAACGTGCAGAACGCGCTGATCTTCTGCAATCGCAAGACCGAGGTGGATATTCTGCACAAGTCGCTGATCCGGCATAAGTTCGATGCCGGCGCTCTGCATGGCGACATGGCGCAGACGGTGCGTTTCACCACGCTGGAGAAATTCAAGGCCGGCGAGTTGCGTCTGTTGGTATGCAGCGATGTCGCGGCGCGTGGGCTGGACATCGGCGGCCTGTCACATGTGTTCAATTTTGATGTGCCGCATCACGCCGAGGATTACGTCCATCGCATCGGCCGGACCGGCCGCGCCGGATTGGAGGGTCACGCCTTCACCATCGCGATGCCGGAAGACCGTTTCGCGGTGGAGGCGATCGAGAAACTGACCGGCCATCCGATCCCGCCGATGATCGTCGAAGGTCTCGACCCGGTTGATTGGGCGGAAATCGACGGTCGTAAGCGGCGCGGGCGGAAGGCTCCCGCGGCGAAAAAGGGGCCGGCGCCTAAGGCGGCTCGAGGCAAACGCGGCGAGGGGGTGGCGTCCGCCAAAAGGCCTGAGGTGTCCGCCAGTCCGGTGGCCGCGACCGAGGCTGTCGTAGCCGATCGAGCGCCGCCTCCGCGAATTCGTGAGACCGCGCCTCGGATGCGTTCGACCCGGCAGGAGCCCAGGGGGGAGCCAACGACCCGGCAGGAGCCCAGGGGGGAGCCAAGGCGGGAGGCCAGGGGGGAGTCAAGACGGGAAAGCGCCCCGGCGCCGAACCGGCCTCCCGTTCGGGAGGAGCGGCGGCCGGACGATCGTCAGCGTTCGCGACAGGATGAGCCGGGTCAGCCGGTCGTCGGATTTGGCGACGACACTCCTGCCTTCATGATGGTGCGCCGCCGGCCAGCCGCGGCGCCGGAGACCGATGCATGAACGATCAGCCAGCGAAACCGGTCAGCCAATTCACGCCGTTTCAATGGGACGACGCGTTACGGCTCAACTCCGAACTGTCCGAGGACGAACGCGCCATCCGCGATGCGGCGCATGAGTTCTGTCAGGACAAATTGTTCCCGCGCGTTCTGATGGCGAACCGGTTGGAAAAGTTCGATCGCGAAATCATGAACGAAATGGGCGAGATGGGCTTCCTGGGTGCGACCCTGGAAGGCTATGGCTGCGCCGGCGTCAATTATGTCAGCTACGGCCTGATTTCCCGGGAAGTGGAGCGGGTCGATTCCGGCTACCGTTCGGCGTTTTCGGTGCAGTCCTCGCTGGTGATGTATCCGATTCATGCTTTTGGTTCCGAGGCGCAGCGGCAGAAATATTTGCCTCGGCTGCGGACCGGCGAGTTTGTCGGGTGCTTCGGTCTGACCGAGCCTGACGCCGGGTCCGATCCCGCGTCGATGCGCACGCGTGCCAAGGCGGTTGACGGCGGTTTCGTGCTGAATGGCTCGAAAACCTGGATCACCAACGCACCGATCGCGGATGTGCTCGTGGTCTGGGCCAAGGACGACAAGGACGATATCCGCGGCTTCATTCTGGAACGCGGGATGGCCGGTCTGACGCAGCCGAAAATCGAGGGCAAATTCTCGTTGCGAGCTTCGGTGACCGGCATGATCATGATGCAGGACGTGTTCGTTCCGGCTGAGAACATGTTGCCCTCGGTTCGAGGATTGCGCGGTCCGTTCTCCTGCCTCAACAACGCGCGGTACGGCATCGCGTGGGGCGCTCTCGGCGCGGCCGAGTTCTGCTGGCACGCGGCGCGCGATTACACGTTGCAGCGGATGATGTTTGGCCGGCCGTTGGCGGCGACCCAGTTGATCCAGAAGAAGCTCGCCGATATGCAGACCGAGATCACGTTGGGGCTGCACGCCGTGTTGCGGTTGGGCCGGCTGATGGACGCCCATGACGCGGCGCCGGAAATGATCAGCCTGCTGAAACGCAACAATTGCGGAAAGTCGCTGGATATCGCTCGGATGGCGCGCGATATGCACGGCGGCAATGGTATCGTGGACGAATATCATGTCATCCGGCATGTGATGAATTTGGAGACCGTCAATACGTACGAAGGAACGCATGATGTGCATGCGCTGATTCTGGGCCGTGCGCAGACTGGTCTATCGGCGTTTGGGGGGTGACCGGTTGGCGCTATCGAAGGCATCACCGAGGGCCAACCGACTGGGTGATTCTCTGGCTTTCTGGCTTCTTTCCTATATCGCGGTAGCGATCGAGAGTCCGGCCCACGCCGGATGGTATGACCGATAGGCTGCGGGTCTCGACGAGCATGATTTCATCTCCAAGAAGCCGGAAAGCCGAAGATCGTTTAACATTCGGATGGTGCTTGCTCTGTTTTTT
>JBEKGV010000694.1:0-4669 GCA_050012615.1 Acetobacteraceae bacterium
GGCACGCCGGCTCGGCCGCTGAGCCAGGCGGAATTGAAGGAGAAGTTCATGACGTTGACGCGAGTGCGGTACGGGCCTGACGCGGCCGCTATTTTTGACCGATTGCAGGGGCTGGAGAATGAGGTTGATCTCAGTTGGGTAGGCGCATGAATAATTGAGGCATGAGTGATTGAACCGCTGCAAGTAAGCAAGACTTTACCACGGAGGACACCGGAGGACCACGGAATTGCGCGGAGAAACAGCATAGAGCGCTTCGCGCGGTACTGGGCCGGACGCCAGCGGAATATGCGATTCTTACTGCTCCATGGTCCTCCATGATAGCTCCGCGTCCTCCGTGTTAAAACCTGCGGAGGCGCACGCACTCAAGGACTTTTGGGTCGAGCCGGAATGCGATGACGAGGGCCACCCCCATCAGATGACCAGACCCCCATCGACGTGCAGACTCTGCCCGGTGATGTAGCCCGCACCCGGCGATACCAGAAACGCCACCGCGGCCGCGACATCGGCGGGAAGCCCGATGCGCCCAAGCGGGATCCGTGCCGTTTGCGACGCGAGCGCCGCCGGATCTATCGCTCGATGTGCGCCGGCGTCTTTCCGAATGAACCCGGGCACGACGGCGTTCACCGTCACCCCGGCCGAGCCCAGTTCCACCGCAAGCACCCGGACGAGGGCTTCAAGGCCGGCTTTCGCAGCCGCCGAGGCGGGGAACGTAGCGACGTCAGTACGAAAATTATGCGCGACAAAACTCGACACCGCGATGACCCGAGGGTCGGTCGCCGCGCGCAAATGCGGAATCGCGGCGCGCGCCAGGCGAAAGAACGCGCCTTGAATCGCCTCCACGGACGCGGTCATCGCGTCATCGGACAGCGTTTCAAAAGGCGTGCGATCCGCGAAGCCGGCGTTGGAGATCAGGACGTCCAGACGGCCAAACCGCGTCACGGCGGCCCGCACGATCGCGGCAGAAGCGTCCGGCACGGACAGATCGGCGAGTACCGTGTCGGCCTCGGCCCCGGCCGCGCGCACCTCGGCGGCGACCTGCTCGGCGCCCGTCCGGTTTTGCCGGGTGTGGATCATGATCGCTGCGCCCGGCTTCGCGAGCACGCGGCAGATCGCCGCGCCGATCCCGCTGGCGGCACCGGTGACGAGGATGGTTCGACGGTTGGTTTGATCGCTCATGCCGGTTCGCATCATGCTCATCCCAGCAGCGCGCGGCAATCCAGATCGTCGACCGCGAGCATGATGCGCTCGAGGTTGTTCCACCAGACCACCGGCGGAATATTGTTCACGGCTTGCCACATGGGCGTTGTGATCTGCCAGAGCACCGACCAGCGATAATCGTCATCGAGCGCGCCCCGATCGTAGTCGCGCACACCTGCCGCGACGAGCGCCTCGTGGTAGTGGTCGAGCAGCATCCGCTCGACGCGCTGCCGGCGGTCAGGATACCAATGAACCGCCATCATGTAGGCGAGGTCGGTGGCACCGACGCCGATGCGCCAGCTATCCCAATCGAGGAAACGAACATCGTCCGACCCGCTATCGCGCGGCAACAGCGTATTCAAGACATGTGCGTCGCCATTTACGATCGTCATGTCGCGGCGCGACTGGTACCGCGCGAACCGGCGAGGCGCCTGGTCAAGCAGCCGTTCGTAGAGAGCACGCCGCTCACGCGGCAGCAGCAAATGAACACCGTCGGCCCGGCGATGAGTTTACGAACGTCCGATTTCGATTTTCCACAGAGCGCGCACCGCGAATCCGATGGTTCCGACATTGCTACCCTTTCATTCACGTCAGACGGCAACCGATCTCTTGCACCCTGTCGCTCTCCCTCGCACAGTCCGCACGAAAACGCGACAGGAGGACGGCCAGATGAGCAACGAGCCACACGGACAAAAACGCCTGCGTTCCCGCCGCTGGTTCGACGATCCCGCCGACCCGGCGATGACGGCGCTGTACCTTGAGCGCTACATGAACTATGGCATCACGCCGGACGAGCTGCGCGGCGGCAAGCCGATCATCGGCATCGCGCAAACCGGCTCCGATCTGTCCCCCTGCAATCGGCATCATATCGAACTCGCCAGCCGCGTGAGGGACGGCATACGCGACGCGGGCGGCGTGCCGCTGGAGTTTCCGATCCATCCGATCCAGGAGACCGGCAAACGCCCCACCGCCGCGCTGGACCGCAACCTGGCGTATTTGAGTCTGGTCGAAATTCTGCACGGCTATCCGCTGGACGGGGTCGTGCTGACGACCGGTTGCGACAAGACGACGCCCGCCTGCCTGATGGGTGCCGCGACGGTGAACATTCCGGCGATCGTGCTATCGGGCGGACCCATGCTGGACGGCTGGTGGCAAGGCCGTCTGTCCGGCTCCGGCACGATCGTGTGGGAGGGCCGCAAACTCTTCGCCGAGGGCAAGATCGGCTATGACGAGTTCATGGACATGGTGTCCTCGTCAGCGCCTTCCGTGGGTCATTGCAATACGATGGGCACCGCGACCTCGATGAATTCGCTGGCCGAGGCTTTGGGCATGTCGCTGCCAGGCTGCGCCGCCATTCCGGGACCGTATCGGGAGCGCGGCTGGATGGCGTTCGAGACCGGTAAGCGGATCGTTGGCATGGTGAAAGAAAACCTCCGCCCGTCCGACATCATGACGAAGCAGGCATTCGAGAACGCCGTGGTCGCCGCCGCGGCGCTCGGTGCATCGTCGAATTGTCCGATCCACATGGTGGCGATCGCCCGTCACATGGGCGTCGAGCACTCGCTCGACGATTGGCAGCGACTGGGCCCCGAGATCCCGCTGCTGTGCGACGTGCAGCCGGCCGGTCGTTTCCTCGGCGAAAAGTTCCATCGCGCGGGCGGCGTGCCGGCCGTGATGAAGGAACTGTTGCATGCCGGAAAGCTGCACGGCGACGCGATGACGGTGACCGGACGGACAATCCAGGAAAATCTGGCGGAGGTGAGGGATGGCGATCGCGAGGTGATCCGGTCCTATGCCAAACCGCTGCTGGAGGCCGCTGGTTACGTCGTCATGTCGGGCAACATCTTCGACAGCGCGGTGATGAAAATCAGCGTCATAGACAAGGATTTTCGTGCGCGGTTTCTTTCAAATCCGGAACGTCCAAACATTTTCGAGGGTAAGGCCATCGTCTTCGAAGGCCCCGAAGACTACCACCACCGCATCGAAGATCCTTCACTGGGCGTTGAGGAACAATCCGTGCTGATCATCCGCAATTGCGGCCCGGTCGGCTATCCGGGCAGCGCCGAGGTAGTGAACATGCAGCCGCCCGCCGCGTTGATGAAGCAGGGTGTCATGACCTTGCCGACGATGGGGGATGGGCGCCAGTCCGGGACCTCCGGTTCGCCATCGATCCTGAACATGCGCAAGGTCGACGTGCTGTTGCCGCCGGGCGAACTGGAGCAGCGTCGCGCCGCCTGGGTGCCTCAGAAGCTGGTGCACATGACGCCGTGGGAGGAGATTTATCGTTCCATGGTCGGACAGATGAACACCGGCGCCTGCCTGGAGCCGGCGACGCTATATCTGAACGTAATCGAAACACGCGGGGAGTCGCGGAATAATCATTAATCCGCCGCGATTGCGGAGGTTCATCACCGTTTCCAGCGAACGAACTTGTCGTGGACAACGTCGACGTGAGTCGCTAAATCACGCCTGCCGTGATCCAAAGCGGAGAAGACAGATGGCCGTGTTGCTGGATTTGTCCCCCGATACTGAAGCAGACTTCGCCGCTCAGGCGGAGGCTCAGGGACTTTCTTTGCCTGAATACCTGCGACGTTTGCTGGGAGATGGTGCGTTCACGGGCCAGGGTAGCGTACTTTCTCCATCCGAGCGAGCGGCGGCATGGCGAGAGTCGGTTAAGGGATTGCCTCGCGTGTCACCGCTTTCCGATGAAGCGATCAGCCGAGAAAGCATCTACGACGTTCGTGGTTAGATGAGCGTTCTTGTCGACACCAACGTTTTGCTACGACGGACACAACCCAACCACGCCAGCCACGCGGCCGCGGTGGAAAGCGTCGCGAATTTACTGGGCTCAGGAGAACCAGTATGTTTCACCCCCCAGAATATCTCGGAGTTCTGGAATGTGATTACCCGTCCGACGGCCAGCAATGGTTTGGGTTTTTCCGCGTTCATGGCGGCCGCCGAAGTGGGTAAGATTGAGCTTGTGTTGACGCTCTTGCCTGATGCAGCCGCTATTTACGGCGAGTGGAAGCGACTGGTGACGCGGCATGGAGTTTTGGGCAGCAAGGTGCACGATGCCCGCCTGGTAGCTGCCATGAATGTGCACCATGTACGCCGGATCCTGACGTTCAACGTGGCTGATTTTGCTCGTTATAATATCGAGGTGCTGCATCCGCCGGCACTGCTGCCCTGACACTGTCGCTACCTGGTGGGCCGTACGATCCACTTACCCCAACAACCGCCCAATCACCCGTGCCGTATAATCCACCACCGGAATGATCCGGCCATAGTTGATCCGCGTCGGACCGATCACCCCGATCGCTCCCACGATCCGTCCGCTCCCCTCGCTCCGCGCCGGGGCAACCACCATCGACACGCCGGACGATCCGAACAGCCCGCTCTCGGCGCCGATGAAAATCCGCACGCCTTCCGACGTCTCCGCCAGTTCCAGCAGCTTCAGCATCGTCTCCTGTGT
>JBEKGV010000695.1:0-3374 GCA_050012615.1 Acetobacteraceae bacterium
GACCCGGGCCAGATTGACCAGTGCCTCCGGAAAGTCGGGAACGATGTCCAGCGCGCGTTTGATCAGCGCAATGGACTCATCGAGGTTGCCGCGATCCTGCAAAACCAGACCGAGCAGGTTTAGTGCATCCGGCTCCTGAGGGTCGCGGCGCAGAACGTCGCGGTACCCTGCCTCCGCCAGATCAAGCTGCCCGGATCCGTGGTGCGCCAAAGCCGTTGCGAGGATCTGCTCAAGATCATTTTCGCCTGACATGCCGCGGTGTTAGGCCCCTAAATCTTGCGACGGCGCCGGATCGCCCCTAGTCCCGCCAGGCCGACCCCGAGCAATGCCAAGGACGCAGGTTCGGGAACCGGCGACGGCGTGGGAGTTGAGGGAGGCGCGGCGGCCGGAGAGGCAAATGTCGCGCTCACCGAGAATGAGCCGAGGTTCGAAGTGGTGATGCCGGACTCGGTGAACGAAATGGTCTCGCTTGCGTTGTTGGAACTAAATCCGGACAGAGCTCCAAGAGGTTGGAAATTACCCACCAGATAGATCGCGAGACTCTCGGATCCGGAGCCTATCGATCCGGACGATGCGACCACCGCCGAAGTGAAGGTTTGAGTACCGACCGTGATACTCGGCGCCGCGGTGAAATCACCATTGCTCGAGACAAAAGCGTATGTGCCAAGACTGCCGATGGTCAGCGTACTGTTGTTTATCGCAGAATTCACCGGCACTGCAGTAAAATTGCCTGTGGCGTGACTTCCGGCATGCCAGGTCGTGGAAGTGAAATTGAAGGAGGTGGCGCTCAACAGGTCCCCACTGCCTCCAACCGGGCTGATCCCGCCTACCTCGATCGGGCTCGACCCAGTGATCTGCGTGGCTTGCGCCTGGGTGCCGACAACCGCGGGGGCGACCAGAGCGAGAGCGATCAGGCTGGTCGAGGAGAGAAGATGTGGCTTCATGGTCTGGCACCGGTCCTTTGATTATGCTCAATCAACAGAGAGCAATCATCGTGCCAACCGTGGAAGTCATGCTATTTCAATGAGTTCTCGAACTCACAGCCCTTGGATCGCAGGCAAGGTGTAAAGTTATCCGACACCTGGACCTCGGTAGGGCCTCGCTGCCGGGACCGAAACCGAGAACGTCTTTTGCTTCAGGTCCCCGCTGGGCGGCAGCCCAGTACATGCGCGATCGCGTAAGTCAGCTCGGGCCGATTTAATGTGTAAAAATGAAACTCGTCGACGCCGTTCGCCTGAAGCAGACGGACCTGCTCGGCCGCGACAACGACGCCGATCATCCGCCGCAGTTCCGGCTCTTTTTCCGTCCCTTCGAAAACACGGCCCAGCCAGGCCGGGACACTGGCGCCACACACTGCGGAAAACCGGGCGATCTGGGCGAAATTCGAAACCGGCATGATCCCTGGCACCACTGGCGCGGTAATTCCGGCGGCAAGGCAGCGGTCGAGGAAGCGCAGATAGACATCCGTATCGAAGAAGTACTGCGTGATCGCGCGGGTCGCGCCCGCGTCGAGCTTGCGCCGCAAGGCATCGAGATCCGACTCAAAGCTGATCGCCGCGGGGTGGGTCTCCGGATAGGCACCAACCGAAATCTCGAACGGAGCAATGGCGTGGAGGCCCGCGACCAGGTCGGCGGCGTATGCGTAGCCGCCAGGATGTGGCGCATACTCGGTTCCTGGAGGGGGATCGCCC
Organism: Acetobacteraceae bacterium; assembly: GCA_050012615.1. Taxonomy (GTDB): domain Bacteria; phylum Pseudomonadota; class Alphaproteobacteria; order Acetobacterales; family Acetobacteraceae; genus Rhodopila. Next base: position 1,692 of record JBEKGV010000695.1, read on the forward strand.
CGCAAGGCCACGATGTGGCGCACGCCAGCCTCCCAATACTGTCGCGCGACCTCATCCACCTCCTCACGGGTCGCCCCGACACAGGTCAGGTGAGCTGCGGGCACCAACGTCGTCTCACGCGCCAGCCTCGCCACGGTGCCATGGGTCCGCTCGCGTGTTGAACCACCAGCCCCATAGGTCACCGAGACGAAACGCGGACCGAGCGGGGCCAGCCGCTCGATGCAGGTCCAAAGCTGCTGCTCCATCTCCGGGGTACGAGGCGGCGAGAACTCGAACGACAGGAGCGGAGCGGGGTGGGCGGCGTCGCGCACCGGCAGGCCGGTGAATCGCGGGCCAGTCAGCCAGCGGCGAAGGGTATGGTCTGAATCGTTGTCCATGGCCCTTCCATTCAACATTTGTCCGGGCGATTGCAAGGATTTCGTCCGGAACCCGGACATGGGACACTTCGTTGCAACGCGTGAGGCGCGTGGTAGAGTCCCTTCCACTTGCCCAAACGGGTCCGAGGTTCCGATGCGCGCCGCTTCTCGCCCACACCCGCTCTCCAGGTTTGAATTCCTGGTGGCAGCGGCCATACTTGCCGGCGGTTTGGCGGGTTGCGCCACGCCGCCACCCGCGAGCGACCCCGAGGCGCTGGCGGATTTCCGCCAGACGAATGACCCGCTTGAGCCGACCAACAGGGTCTTTTACAAGATTGACGATACTTTGGACACGGTGCTTCTGAAGCCGGCCGCCGAGGCATATCGCTATGTCCTGCCGGACACGGTGCGCACGGGGATCCATAATGTCCTGAACAATCTTGGCGGGCCCGTACGATTGACGAACGACACTCTGCAAGGCAAGCCGGCGCGGGCCGGCGACACCATGATGCGGGTACTGATCAACACCACCGCGGGTCTGGTGGGTATTTTTGACGTCGCCAAAGACGTCGGCTACCCAGATCACGATAACGATTTCGGACTGACACTCGCCAATTGGGGTGTCCCGGAGGGGCCGTTCCTCTACTTGCCGGTTCTTGGTCCGTCCGGCCCCCGGGACGCGACCGGATTCGGCGTTGACATCGCGATCGATCCGTTTACCTGGGTTGGGAACGGCAGAATCGGATATCACATCGCATCCTGGTCTAAGACCGCCATCGCCGCCCTCGACACACGTTCAAGACTGCTCGACGCGATCACGTCGGTCAAAAAAACCGCCCTCGACCCTTACGCGACGTTCCGAAGCCTGTACCGACAGAACCGGGCAGGGAAACTTGAGACGCTACAGGCTGACAATCGGGCGACAATCCCCATTTGGTGGCCTCAGGGCAAAACCTCGAGTGCAACCACGCAGTCGCAATCCCAGACGACCCGCTAACGGGAGGCTCAGGAAGCTTATGTTGGATCGACGCAACTGTCTCACGGCCAGCCTGGCCGTGCTCGCGGCCGCCGCGGGCTCTGGGCTCACGTCGAGTGGAGCCCGGGCACAAGCGGGGGAAAAGGCGACCGCGTTCGTGCAACAGACCGGCGACAAACTCGTCTCCGTCGTGAACGGCACCATGAGCACGCCGGACAAACGGCGGGCGCTCACGCAAATCATCGAGGCGTCGGTGGACGTCGATTCCGTCGCGCGGTTCTGCCTCGGGCGGTTCTGGCGAACGGCGTCGGTGGATCAGCAGAAGCGTTTCGTCAATGCGTTCCATGAGGT
>JBEKGV010000696.1:0-3372 GCA_050012615.1 Acetobacteraceae bacterium
TGAACGCTGAACTGGCCGGTGCCGATCCTGCCCGGCTGACCGACGAGGTCGGCGATCTGTTGTTCGTGCTGGCCAATCTCGCGAGGAAGTTGAACCTGGATCCGGAGGATTGCTTACGCCACGCTAACGACAAATTCGCTCGCCGGTTCAACGCCATGGAGCAGGCGTTGGCGCGTCAGGGCCGCGATCTCAAGGAGGAGACGCTGGAGGCGATGGAAGCAGCCTGGCAGGCGGTGAAGCGGGGGGAGTAGAGGACGCGGCCAACATATTGTCATCGAGCTCGAACCGGTGGCTTGTTTCGGCACCGCGCGGCGAGAGATGGGAATTCAATTGGAAAAACCTCTGGCTTTTCTGGCTTCTTCCCTATCAATTTTGCCGTCGTTTCACACCCGGGGACCGGCGGAATCGCGGGGCTTCGCGGCGCATCGATACAGCAAGATTTATAGCGAAGAAGCCGAAAATTTAAAAAGCCTGAGAAATGTGTTCCACGGTTCAGGCGAGCAGCATACGAGAATCATTTAAATATCTGGTTTTGATATTGCCATGGGGCGCGGGCTGGTCGAACCACCGCAAGAAAGCAAGATTTTTCAACACGGAGGGCGCGGAGGACCACGAAATTCCACGGAGAAGGAATATGGCGCTTCGCGCGGGCTCGGACGAACACCAGTACCCACCATCGCGAAAGCGCGAGTCATGGTCGTTACACCGTCATAGCCGGGCTTGGTCGTTACACCGTCATAGCCGGGCTTGCCCCGGCTATCTCTCGCGGCACTGTGCTGGAAGAGATGGCCCGGCCATGACGCGGGGATGTGTCGCGCTTCAACGATTCTGGGTACTAGAGCGCAGCACAAAAAATTCTTACTGCTCCGTGATTTTCCGTGGTCCTCCGTGCCCTCCGTGGTAAGTCCTTGCTTGCTTGCTTGCGCGCCATGATGATGGCAGAAGTCAGTCCATTCGCTCAGAGCGAGCCGATCAGCTTCGCCCATTTGTCCAGGATCGGCAGCACCACATCCTCCTTCGCCGCCGGCAACGCGACCACGATGCGAACGACGCCCAGGTCGCGGTAGCGGTTGAGGACGTCGGGATCCTCCGTCGAGCCGAACAGCGAAATTGGGAACGTCGCGGGATCGCGGCCGGCTTCCTTCAGCATGTCCCGGAATTTCGGCACATACTCGAACACGTCGCCGTACTGCGTCGCCCGCCCGGCCAGCGGGATCCAGCCGTCTCCGTAACGAACAGCCCGGCGAGCGGCATACGGAAACGCGCCGCCGACGATGACCGGCGGATGTGGTTTCCGCACCGGCTTTGGCCACGCCATCATCGGGTCGAAGTTGACGAATTCGCCGTGGTATTCAGCTTTGGTCTCTGTCCAGATCGCCTTCATCGCCTCGATCCGCTCGCGTACCAGCTTGTGGCGTGTGGCGAACACCGTGCCGTGGTTCTCCATCTCGTCCTGGTTCCAACCGTTGCCGATGCCGAACAAAAATCGACCGCCGGAGATCTGGTCGATCGACGCGACCAGTTTCGCCGTCTGGATCGGATCGCGCTGGTTGACGAGGCAAACTCCTGTGCCAAGCAGCAGTTTTGTCGTGACGGAAGCGGCTGCGGCGAGCGTCACGAAAGGGTCCATGACGTCGTAGTATTGTTTCGGCAAATCTCCGCCGCCGCCCCAGGGAGATTTTCGCGACAGCGGGATGTGCGAATGTTCCGCCGCCCAAAGGGATTCGAACCCGCGGCTTTCCAACGCCCTGCCGAGATCTCCCGGAGAGATGGAATAGTCGGTGAAGAAGATCGCGGCGCCGAACTGCATGTCCCGTCCCCCGTTAAACCTGGTTGATGAAGCCCGCCCATTTGTCGAGGATCGGCAATGCCGCCTCGGCGGTCGCCGCTTGCAGGGCGACGCTCACGCGCACGATGCCGGCATCCCGACAGCGTTTCAGCGCGTCGAGCTCTCCCGGCAACGACGAAAAAGATACCGGGCAACTCGCGGGATCGCGGCCGGCTTCTTTCAGCATCTCATGGAATTTCGGAAGCACGCTCAGTACCTCGGCGAACTGGCCGGGCCGTCCGACGGTCGGAATCCAACCGTCACCGTAACGGACGGCACGGCGCGTCGCATAGGGGAACGCGCCGCCGACCAGGATCGGCGGATGCGGCTTCTGTACCGGCTTCGGCCACGCCATCATCGGATCGAAATTGACGAATTCCCCGTGATACTCGGCTTTGGTCTCGGTCCAGATCGCTTTCATCGCCTCGATCCGCTCGCGCACCAATTTGTGGCGGGTGCGAAAAACCGTGCCGTGGTTCTCCATTTCGTCCTGGTTCCAGCCGTTGCCGATGCCAAACAAAAACCGGCCGCCCGACACCTGATCGATCGATGCGACCAGCTTCGCTGTCTGGATCGGATCGCGCTGGTTCACCAGACAAACGCCTGTCCCCACTTTCAGTGTTTTCGTCGCCATCGCCGCGGCGGTGAGGGCCACGAAGGGATCCATCGCGTCGTAATACGCCTTTGGCAGGTCACCGCCGCCGGGAAAGGGCGTGCGGCGAGACAGTGGAATATGCGAATGTTCGGCAGCCCAGGCTGACTCGAACCCGCGCTCTTCGAGCGCCTTGGCGAACGCCGCGGGGGCCATGGAGTAATCGGTGAAAAACATCGACGCGCCGAAGTGCATGGTCACTCTCCCCAACGTGATATCGCCTGACCTTGGCACGGAACGGCGCACCCGGCGACTCCCTGGGCCACTCCCCTCGGCGCTTCCCTTGGGTGATTCCCTGGGCGGCTGGCGCCCGAACCGGACTATTTCATCCGGAGGCGAACTGAAGCCTTTCTGATTCGTTATGGTAAGATGGTGGCAGGCAGACGCCCGGCGCGCCGCCGGCGTCCTTGCCACGGAGGAGATTTGCTTATGCCCACATCATTCAAGAACGTCACGGATCAGGCCGAAGACGCGATGACCCAGATCGCCCGGTTGCGTGATCAGGTGGAAGCCCTGATGCGCGACAAGGTGGTACCCGCGATGGGAGATGCGGCCGAGCGGGCTGAAGCGGCGGCTCATGATGCCGCTGACGTGATGCGCGAGAGAGCCAGCGCGCTCTCCGTCGTGGTTCGGAATCGACCGCTCGCCGCCATCTGCGTCGCCGCCGTCGTTGGATTTCTTCTGGGCCGGACGGGTCGCTGACGGTGCATCCACTCCGCCTCTTGCGCGTGGCGTTGGAGGCGGAGGTCTTGCGACTGAGCCATCACGCACGGCGCACCGTTGTCCGAATCGCGATGGGCTGTTTCGCCCTGGCGCTGTTGCTCGCCGCGGTCGGCTTTCTGCATGTCGCCATCTGGAACTTGCTGCGGGAATACCTGCCGGCGATGTCCGT
>JBEKGV010000697.1:0-3371 GCA_050012615.1 Acetobacteraceae bacterium
GCCTTGGTTGCGACAGGCAATGGCTGTGCCAAGGGCTGGATGCGGCCGTTCCGCTGGGTTGGCGAGGCAACCGCCGGGCCGACCCGCCGCGACGGTAGGCAACGCGTTCGCTCGTCCGTCTGGCGCACCGTCGCGTGATCCGCCGCTGACCCGAAAGCGCGTCGTTGCGGGGTTGCGCTCCATTTAACGCCAGCGGGCGGCCGCCCGGAGAGCGGTCGCCTTTATGCCGTGCGCGGCGCCGATCCGGCGGCGGCGAGACGGTGCTTCGCTTCCGTATACAAATCCGCCGGCAGCGGACCTTTCAGCAGGACATCGACGTTGGCCCGCAAGTGCGCCGGGTTCGCCGTGCCGACGATGGTGGTATCCAGGTCGGGATTTGTGAAAGTGAAGCGGAGAATGAACTCCATTGGCGTCATGTCGCCGAGGAGATCGTCAAGTTTCGCCTGCCGCCAACGCTCCCACTGCAACCCGGACTGCTTGCCTTCGGAGGGGGCTCCCTTGGCGGCACCGCCGCGGATGATGATCCCCGATCCGGCGGCGGACGCATCGGCGATGATCGTTTCGTGTTCTCGCTCCATCGCCGAATACGGGATCTGAAATACGTCGAACACACCCATCGCGATGTGGTCACGCAGGTGCGGCAGCGTTCCGGACATGCCGATGAACCGCACCTTGCCCGCCGCCTTGAGTTCCATCACGGCGTCGAGAGCACCATTCTGTTCCAGGGTTTGCTTTGACGGCGAGATATGAAACTGCACCAGGTCCAGGTAATCGGTCTTCATTCGAGCGAGGCTCTGTTCGACCCCGGCGAGGATGTTGTCCCGGGTGAAAACGTGCGGGCTGACCTGCCCGCGTACGGCCGGAGCCCCAACCAGACAGCCGCACTTGCTCGCGAGGTAATATTCGGAGCGCCGGTGCGAGATATAGCGGCCGATCCGCTCCTCGCTCACGCCGTAATCGATCGACGTGTCGATGAAGTTGATACCGGCGTCGAGCACGGCGTTCAGTATGGTTTCGGCTTGCGCCTCGGTGGTGTCCCGGGCCCGTGGAGCGCCGCGCAATTCCATCGATCCGTAGCCAAGCGCGGTGACCTGCAACCCGGTTCGTCCGAGTTGGCGTTTTGGTAGTTCGGCCATCGCATGCCTCCTGGTATTGTTGGATTAGCGAGAGCATCGGCAGCAGTCCATGGCCGGCGGCAGCTATTCCCCGGCGAGAACCAATCCAATGTCACACGCCAATCTTAAGCACAACGCGGAAGCGCGATTTGCCGCTCATCATCCGATCGTAAGCGGCCTGCGCCTGGTCGAGCGGAAAAATCTCGTTCATCGACGCGATGCCGTTGAGCTGGCTGAACAGCAGCGTATCTTCGGAGTCCGCCGCGGTTCCCGCGTACCAACCTCGCACCGATGCACGTTTGAGGAGGAGATCCAGGGAATTGATGGTCAGAGTGCCGACCGCGCCGATGACCATCATGGTGCCGTTGACGCCGATGCCACCGGAGATCGCCTGCATGGCCTCGGCGCTGGTGACGGTGGCGATGATGGCTTTGGCACCGCCCATCGCCTGCAGCGCCTTCGCGGGGTCGTTTGCGTCGCTGTCGATGTAGTCGTGCGCGCCCAGGGAACGGGCGAGAGATTCCTTATCGCGCCCTCGGTTGACGGCGACGGTTCGGAAGCCTTGGCGGGCGGCGAATTGCACGCCGAGATGGCCCAGGCCGCCGACGCCGTGGATGGCGACCAGATCGCCTGGCTTCGCGCCGCTGTTCCGCAGCGCGTTGAATGTCGTGATGCCGGCGCACAGCAGCGGGGCTGACTCGACGACGTCGAGGGTCTCCGGCACATGCGCCAGGGCTGTGGTCAGCGCCAGCATGTGGGTGGCGTAGCCGCCGTCGCGTGTCACGCCGGTGACGCTCTGGAAGGTTTCACAAGCGAAGGCGTCGCCGCGGCGGCACCGGCCGCAAAATCCGCAGGAGCCGCCAAACCAACCCACGCCGACCCGCGCGCCCACCTTCCAGCCCTCAACGTCCGGGCCGAGGGCATCGATGACACCAATGACCTCATGGCCGGGGATGCGCGGATAGCGGACCCCGAGCATGTGACCTTCCACGGTAAGGGAATCGCTGTGGCAGACGCCGCAGGCATGGACCCGGATGAGGACCTCGTGGCGTCCGGGGGAGGGAAGGTCGCGTTCCTCCATGCGGAATTTGCCGCCGGACTCCGGAACGATCATCGCGCGCATCTTTGGCATGGTGGTCTCCGTCATGGATTGCGGTAGGTGATGTAGGAACGGGGGAGCGCCGGAACTTGTATGAAAACGCTTCGATTTGCACCGGCCGGACGTCACAGGATTTTCGTCATGACGCACCGCCTCGACAAATCATGGCCCGCTTCGGCCTCGGTTCGCAGCTTCCGCGCGTGTACTGGGCCGGCCTCCGATGCATCGACCTCCACAAACCCGAGCGCGGAATAGAATGGTCCGTTCCAGGGCAGGTCACGGTAAGTGGTCAGCGTGAGGCCGCGGAAGCTCTCTGTCCGGGCGTGATCCGTCGCCGCGGCAATCAACGCGGCACCGATCCCTCGTCGCTGGTGCGACCGGGTGACGGACACTTCCGCGATGTGAAACTGTCCGTCCAACGTGTGGGCGGCGAGGAAGGCGACAGGTTCGTCCGAATGGTCGACGGCCACCCAGACCGTGCCCGCGCGACACATCGTGGCTAACAGGGCTGGTTCCATTGTGTCCCCGTCAGCGATCCAGGCGAGCCCGGCGTCCCGGAAAAGGGATGCGGCGGAACGCTCGATCCGGGCCAGCTTCGGGAGGTCCGCGAGGCGCGCGCGGCGAACGGGAAACATTGGGGTCATCGTTGTCTTTCAGTGCGTCGTATGTCGGATCTGAGCCCGGTCAGCGTTCGGAGTCATATTAACCTCCAACGTCATTGGTGCGTCCCGACCCTGAATAGCGAGCAGGCTCATCCAAATGTGAACGCGTAGGCATGCACTCCGGGATCGAGCGACTATAAGTCGACTGCCGGAAGGCGATAACGCCGGATGTGGATTGTGTCGTCCTCCATCGTGACCTCCAGAACCTGGTTAACAACGTCCCCCTCAGCGGCGAGTTCATCCATCGCCTGGTCGAACAGTTCGAGCTGCATGTCCAGGTCCATCGCCGTCGGACCGTTCAGGCAAACCAGGCCAGCGTGGATCGCCACATCAGCATATTGACCCTTGCCGCCGGGAGCGGTTGAGGGACCGCGGACCGGCACGGCCGTCCGGAAATTTTCAACACCGATCAGGGCGTGCGGTTTACCAGCGCCGCGTTCCTGGACGGGCTTTCGAGCCAGGGCGTGCGGATCAGCATGGACGGCAAAGGGAGAT
>JBEKGV010000698.1:0-3366 GCA_050012615.1 Acetobacteraceae bacterium
GTAATCCCGAGCTCGGCCAACTCTTCGGGGTTCATGTAGCTGCGGGCACCGGTGCCCAGAAAAATGATGTGCTTCAGATCCGCGCAATGACGCATCGCCTCGGCCGGCAGCTTCGTATGATCGTCGAGCACGAAATCATAGCCGGCCAGCAAACCGGGCAGCGCCTCCGCCGGAATGTCGCCTTGTTCGTTCACTATCACGACAGGATCGTCCGTGCGCACGACACGGGCGAAGACCGAGGCGAGGTCGTCGACGGCATCCATGAACAGGCCCCTCATATGGTCCCTCCTGCGTGTGCTGATGGAACTGTGCCCTCGCGCCATGCCGCAAGCAACCTTGGAGCCCAACCTTGAGGGCACGCGAATTGTGCTAGAGTTTGGTCCCGATTCCTGGAGACCAGATGTCGCGTAGAGTTTCGACCGCGGTTTCAGCCGGGCGTTCGGCGCCTCGTCCCGCGGCACTCAACCGAGCGTCTGGTTCCTCGACCGCCGGCTTTCGGCCGTCCGCTCCGGTCCAGGGGAAGCGGCGCCGTTCATTACTCGGACGGCTGATTGGCGTCGGCGCGATCCTGACCGTTTGGGGACTGTTGGTCCTGGCGGGCATCGTCATTTGGGCGGCCCGTGATCTGCCTCGCCCCGAGTCGGCGATGGATGCCGAGCGGCGGCCCGCGCTGGTACTGCAAGACCGCGCCGGACGTACGTTCGCGACCTACGGCGATCTGGTGGGCGAGCCGCTCCGGCTGAATGAACTGCCGCCGGAGTTGCCCGCGGCCGTCGTCGCGGTCGAGGATCATCGATTCTGGCAGCATTGGGGGATCGACGTGATCGGCCTCAGCCGAGCGCTGCTGGTGAACGTCACTCATGGCCGGCTGGTACAGGGCGGCTCAACCATCACGCGGCAGGTCGCCAAGACGTTGTTCTTAACGAATGAGCGAACGCTGCGGCGGAAAATCAAGGAATTCCTGCTGACCCTTTGGCTGGAGCGAACGTTCTCAAAGAGGGAAATTCTCGAGATTTATCTGAACCGGGTTTACCTCGGCGCCGGAACCTGGGGGGTCGACGCGGCGTCACGAATGTATTTCGGCATCTCGGCCCGTAAATTGAACCTATGGCAGTCGGCGGTGCTAGCCGGTCTGCCGCGGGCGCCGTCGAGGTTCAATCCGCGGGCTAACCCGGCCGCTGCCGCCGCGCGCGCGAAAGAAGTGCTGGACGCGATGGCTGAAACCGGTGCGATCACGCCTGGCCGAGCGCGGGCCGAAGCGGCGAAAATCAGCTTCCCGAAGTCATCTCGCCAGCCTGGCGCGTGGTTCGCGGATTGGGCTTCCGATCAGGTGCAATCCGTATTGCCGCCAGATCGAGACGCGACGGTTCGGACCACGCTCGATCAGCCGTTGCAGATCGTGGCTGAAACGCAATTGTCAGCGATGCTGGACGGCCCAGGAGCGGCGGCGGGAGTAGGGCAGGGAGCGGTGGTCGTGCTGGATGCGGCCACCGGCGCGGTACGCGCGATGGTCGGCGGGCGGGATTATCGGGACAGCAATTTCAACCGGGCCGTCAACGCGCGTCGACAGCCTGGCTCGGCATTCAAGCCGTTCGTCTGGTTGATGGCGCTAGAGAATGGGATGACCCCGGCCGACATGGTCCTGGACGCGCCAGTACGGGTCGGCAACTGGCAACCCGAGGATTTCGAGCACGATTACCGTGGCGAAATCACGTTGGATGAGGCGCTGGCGCAATCGATCAACACCGTGTCCGTGCGGTTGCTGACGCGGTTCGGTGGCCCGAAGCCTGTCGTCGCGACCGCTCAGCGATTGGGGATCACCAGCAAGTTACCCAACAACGCCTCATTGGCACTGGGCACCGGCGAGGTGGGGCTGCTGGAACTGACCGCCGCGTACGCTCCGTTCTTCAACGGCGGCTTTCGTGTCGTGCCATTCGCGGTCCAACCGCAGGAGGCGCCGGAACCAGTGATCCGGCCGGAGCATGCGGCGATGATGGCGGGGATGATGGGTTCGGTCGTCTCGCGCGGAACCGGCCGGGCCGCGGCTGTTACTGGACGAGTGGTCGCGGGAAAGACCGGGACGACATCGGACTATCGTGATGCGTGGTTCATTGGGTCCGTGAACGGAATGCTGATCGGGGTATGGATGGGGAATGACGACAACACGCCGATGAAGAATGTGGTCGGGGGTGGACTGCCGGCGCGGTTGTTCCGAGAGGTGGCGTCGGCGATCAGATGACGGCAGCCGTGGATGTGGTGCCCATGAACGGACCAGGCTCGTGTTTTTGCTCGAGAATTTCAGCGGCGAGCGTCAACAGCACCCATCATCGGGAGGGCTTTCGGCACCTAAATCCCTTTTGCCGAATTGATTGACGTGTTGGTACGGTCATCCAACCCGTCCGTCATGGCCGGGCTTGACCCGGCCACGACGAGAAAATCGGGCGGAACTACCCTCGGATCCGTTCCAGTGTCGCTTCCGTCGAGTGTCCCGGCAGCACGTCCGCGACCGTGACCTTGCCGCCCCATTCCCGCACGAGATCGGCGCCGTAGACCTCCTCCACGCCGCCGGTTCCGCCGGTCGTTATCAGGACGTCCGGCCGCACCGCCCGGATCAGCCGCTCCGGCGTATCCTCATCGAAGACGCACACCAGATCGACGGGCGCCAGGCTCGCCAGGATCGCCGCCCGCGCTTCCTGCGATTGCGCCGGCCGCATGGGTCCTTTGTGCCGCCGCACGTTCGCGTCGGACTTCAAGCCGACGATCAGGCGGTCGCACCCGGTCCGTCCGGATTCCAGAAGATGCAAATGGCCGGGATGGAGCAGGTCGAAGCAACCATTGGTGAAACCGACCCGCCAGCCGCGATGCCGCCACCGCTCGGCCAGCTCCGCCGCTTCCTCCAGCGACACGACCTTGCGGATCGTACTCCGCTCGGGCGAAACGGCCGCCAGAAGTTCCGCTTCATGCGCCACCGCCGAGCCGACTTTCCCAACCACGACGCCCGCCGCGATGTTCGCCAGCCGCACGGCGGTCACCAAGGGAAGTTTGGCCGCGACCCCTGCCGCGAGAGCGGCCAGTGCCGTGTCGCCACAGCCGGAGGTGTCGTAGACCTCCCCCGCTTCGGCCGGGAACTGCCGCACCCCGTCCGCATCGACGAGGGTCATCCCGTCGTTGCCTCGAGTGACGACAATCGCTCCGAAACCGAACCGTTCGCGCAGCGTGGACGCGGCGGCGGCGATCGCGGCTTCGGTGTCGACCGGCATTCCGGTCGCCGCCGCCAGCTCCGGCCGGTTCGGCATCACGATGTCGGCTCCGGCATAGCGGGAAAAATCCACCCCCCGCGGATCGACGATCAGCTTTCGCCCAGAC
>JBEKGV010000699.1:0-3365 GCA_050012615.1 Acetobacteraceae bacterium
ACGGCTCGCTCGAAACGGTCGAGCAAGCCGAGGACAGTCGGATCGGCGAAAGGCAGGATTTGCGTCATCAGAACGCCGGCGACACGTTTGACCGGATCGAGCCAGTAATAAGTATTGTTGATGCCTGCCCAGGCGAGACTGCCGGCGGAACGGGCGCCGGGTACGTCCCGGGTGTTGATCAGGAACGAAAGTCCCCACTTCTTGTCAATACCGGGGAACAGTTCGCAATCGTTCGACATGCTCGGTTTGAACGTCTTCATCGGCAGCACGTTCAGTGCCCCCATGTGGTTCTGGCCCATCAAAGCGACAGTCTCAGGCTTTAGAATTCGCGCACCGTTGAGTTCGCCGCCTCGCATGAGCGCGCGCAGAAATGTCAGATAATCGCGCGATGTGGAGAACAGACCGCCGCCGCCGGGATAGAACTCGGGATTTTCGACCGGTGGCACCGAATCCACCAGACTTAGCCCTTTCTCATCGCGCGCATGCACCTGGGCCATCCGATCCTTAAATCGCGGTTGCAAGATAAAGCTGGTGTCCGGCATGCCAAGCGGGCGGAACAAATGACTCTGGAAATAGCTTTCCAGATTCTCGCCGCTCGCGACCTCGACCATCCGTCCGGCGATATCGATGTTGATGCCATATTCCCAACGTTCGTCCGGATCGAAACCGAGAGGCGCCTGAAGCGCCGCGAGTTTGCCGGTGCGTGCCGCTGGATGGCCGGTTTTGGCCGCATAATGGTTCATCTCGCCGTTCCACGTGTCGTAAACGAACCCCGCTGTGTGGGTCAGCAGTTTACGCAGTGTGATGACACCTTTGGCCGGCCGCAGTTTCGGTTGCCCATTCGCATCGGTCCCGTCCAGTACCATCGGGCTCGCCAGGAACGGCAGAATCTCACCGGCAGGTTGGTCGAGACTCAGCTTGCCCTGTTCGACCAGTTGCATCGCGGCGGCACCGGTGATCGCTTTTGTCATCGATGCGATACGGAACACGGTATCATCGGTCATCTTCACATCGCCACCGAGGCTGCGAACGCCGAAGGCACCTTCAAATATCACGCCATCCGCGTTGGCCGCGGCGGCGGTGACGCCCGGCACCTGACCTGATGCGACGGCGTCCTCCAGTACTTTATCGATGGCTTTCGTGTCGGGCATGACCGCATTCCTCCGTTCGTGGGAGGCAGCCTACCGAATCTCGCCGCCGGACGCGAGACTGGCCGCGATACCGGCCGTGCCTTATCGTCACGGCCGGGTCGCGAGGAGCACGGCGATGATCATTCTGTCGGAAAACTTCCGGGCGCTGTTCTACACGCCGTTTTACGCGGCGCACGCGATCGGTGCCTACGCGGCGGAGAAGGTAGAGGTAACCCTGCGCGAATCGCCCGATCCCGCCCGCACCGCGGCCGATCTTCGCGCCGGCAGGGTTGACGTGATGTGGGGTGGGCCGCTGCGCGTGCTGCTGACACATGCCGCCGATCCCGCCTCCGAGATCGTTTGTTTCTGCGATGTCGTCGCGCGCGATCCATTCTTCATCGTCGGCCGCGAGCCTCGGCCGGATTTCCGCCCGCGCGATCTGGCCGGTCAACGCTTCGCCTCGGTCGCGGAGGTGCCGACGCCATGGTTGTGCCTGCAAGACGATCTGCGTCGTGACGGGACCGATCCGGCGATGCTCAATCGAACCCATGGTCCGTCCATGGCGGACAATGCCGCGGCATTGCGTGCGGGACGCCTCGACGCGGTGCAATTGTTTCAGCCCTACGCCGAGGAACTGTTGCAGTCTGGCGCGGGCCACTTGTGGTACGCCGCGGCAAATCGCGGCCGCACCGCCTACACGACACTGGTCACACGGCGGTCGATTCTGGACGGTCGCCGTGACGAACTGGCGGCGATGGTGCGAGCGATGTATCGAACGCTGCGCTGGCTCGCCGCCACGCCGGGTGAGGAGGTGGCCCGGGCTTTGGCGTCGTTTTTCCCCGAGGTGCCGGCACCGATTTTCGCTGCCGCCATCGACCGGTATCGCGCACTGAGCCTTTACGGTTCCGATCCGGTGACACGGCGGGAGGGCGTGGACCGGCTGCAGGCGGCCATGCGTTCGGGCGGCGCACTGGACCGCGATATCCCATTCGACGACGTCGTCGATAACAGCCTCGCGGAGGAAGCGGTCGCGAATGGCACGTAAGCCAGGCGACCCTTCGGTATTATACCGGGTTCTGAATGAATTGACCTATTGGCACTGACCCCAACGCGTCATCCCGCTCCCCCGACGTGATCGGAGGATCCTCCCGGCCATCAATCGCGGCACTGTGCCGCGATTGATGGCCGGCTCGGTGGCCGGCCATGACGTGGTTGGCATTGTGCAAATCACACGTTATACGCAGTTTGAATGGAAAAAAGTCACTAACCCTGCTCCAACTCCCGTAAAATCGGCAGCAAATATTCCGCGAACAGCGCCGGGTTCTCGGCGAACGGGAAATGGCCAATCCCCGGCATCGCCCGGAATGTCGCGCCGGGGATCTTCGCTGCCGTCGCCTCGGACATTTCCACGGTGCAGGAATAGTCATATTCGCCGGTGAGCATGAACAACCGGCAGCTTTTCGTGTCGATACGGCTCACTCTCGCGCGCGCATCCCAATCGCCCGAGTAAAAAGCGATGTCGCCGAAAAATACACCGGGCCCACCCTGGCCGTACTGCCAGGTGATTTGCTCCTGCCATTCCGCCGGGCTTTGCGGCGCTGACAGGCTTCGGATCCACTCCGGCACGAACAGCGCCTGATTGACCCGAGGATGCGCGGCCCAGTACGTCTGCCGACGAGTGACCTGCTCACACGCCTCACAGGCGACGATGCCGGAGAACGCCTCGGGATGCCGATACGCGAGTTCCAGACAGATTTCTCCCGACATCGACGCCCCGAGCGCGAGTGGCCTGTGCAAACCCGCGGCGGCCACGAAACCCATGATGAGATCGACATAAAGATCGGTGTTGAGCCGCCACGATCCCGGGATCGCACCGTCCGGCGGCGGCGACTTGCCGTGCCATGGCAGGTCGAACGCGATCAAACGATGTGCCTCGGTAATCCGTGGATCGGCCACCAGTCCGTGGAACTGCCGACCATCGGCTCCCGCGGTGTGCATGCACAGCACGTCGCGCCCTTCGCCCGACGTTTCGTAGTAGATTTGATATGTCGTGCCGCCCGCTGTGACCGGGACATAACCGCCCGTCACAGTGGGCATTGGGCGTGAACCTCCACGCGGGGCAAGCGTCGCGGGTGCCGGACCGGTGTGCCCCAACGCGAGCCACTTGCCGATGTCGAGGACGCGGCGCGCCAAATGGGCGTGCTGCATGAACGCCACCGTTTCACCCTTGATGTG
>JBEKGV010000700.1:0-3363 GCA_050012615.1 Acetobacteraceae bacterium
CGGCGTGTCGCCGTGCTGGTCCAGGGTGACCGTGGCCGAGGCCAGGCCCGGATCGGCCGGCAACGCGTCCAGTGCCGTCCCATTGCCCATTACGTTGTCGATCTTGTTGGCCTCGTCATAGACGAGAGCGAGGGCGCGTTCCGTCACGAGCCGCTGCCGCAGCTTGTCCTTCACCTCGTCGAATGGCTCGACGCCGCCCGCCACCGCCTTGGTGACCTGGACGACGAACCAGCTGAGGCGGCCTTTGACCGGCGGAGGAATGGTATCGGGCGTCCCGCTGAACACCGCTTTGGCGAGGTCCGGATCGGGGAACTGCGTTTCGGTCCCGTCATCCTGCTCGATCGCCGCCGCACCGGCGGCTTTCGCGGCGGCCTCCATCGCTGGCCAGTCGGCACCGGCGCGCCACTGGTCGGCCAACTTGTTCGCGGTTGCCTCGTCCGTGGTCGAGATGACCCGCGCGGAACGTTTCGTGATCGTAGTGTACTCGGACTGGTGGTCGGCGTACGCCGCTTCCAGGTCCTTGTCGGTGACGGCGATGCCCGGTGCCAGCGTACTGGGCGACAGAACGATCACTTTCACGCGCCGATACTCGGGCGTGGCGTAAAGGTCCGGATGGTTGTCGTACCACCTTCGCGCGGTGGGTTCATCCGGCATCGGCGGTTCCGGCACGGAAGAGAACGGAAAAGTGGCGATGTCCGCCGAGCGCTTCTCGAACTCCGAGGTGTAGATCGGCGTCGCCTCGACATTGGGCACGATCGCGCCGGCCGTCACGGCGTCCATCAATTGTTGCCGCGCCATGTCGCCGCGCATCAAATCGAGGAAGCCGGCCTCGGTCATGTTGTTGTTCCGCAGCACCGCATCGAAGCGTGCCCTGTCGAACGAGCCGTCCTCGCCTTTGAACGCGGGCAGGCCTCGCACCGCCTGCACCACGGCTTGCTCGGGCACGACGACGCCCAGGTTGCTCAGTTCCTGGTTGACGGCGGCATCGCCGATCAGGCGCTGCAATGTCTGGTTCGCGACCTCCTGCCGCAGTTCGGTGGAGGGCTCCTGGCCTGGCGGGAGATCGCGGCTCGCGGCATTCAGGGCGCGACGATATTCCGACTCCAGACTCTGCGTTTCGATCGTCGTGCCGCCGACTTTGGCGACCCACGTGGAGGTGCCGACCACGCGCAGCATGTCGCCGACACCCCAGAGGACGAAGGAGGCCACCATTATCAGAAAGAAGGCGCGGACCCACCACGTCTCCAGATAGCGGCGGAAAGCAGAAATCATCCGTTGTGTCCCATTGGCCCGGATTTCGGGTGATAAGGCGGCTTCCTATACGAGGCACCGGTCCGGTTTGCCAGCTTCCCGGCCTCCGCCGGTTCGTCAGCCTTGCATCCCGCGCATCAGCGGGTTCAATGACCACGAACGAAGCCATGGAGAAGGAAATGCGCCAGCTGATCGCGGGCAACTGGAAGATGAACGGCCTGGCCGAGGAGGCCGCCGCGATCGTCGGACCGCTGCGGAGCGGTGCCAACGGTCTGGCCTGCGACCTTTTGGTTTGCCCGCCGTTCACCCAGATCGCGCCAATCGCGAAAATACTGACCGGCTCCGCCGTCGCGGTGGGTGGTCAGGATTGCCATACGGATGAGAAAGGCGCTCACACCGGCGACATCTCCGCCGCCATGTTGCGTGACGCCGGAGCCTCCTGGGTCATATTGGGCCATTCCGAACGGAGGCAGGACCACCACGAGAGCGACGCTTTGGTCCACGCGAAGACCAAAGCCGCCGTCGCCGCCGGCCTGACCCCGATCGTGTGCGTCGGCGAGACCGAGGCACAACGTGCCGCCGGCGCTCAGATTGACGTGGTCGGCGGCCAGTTGGCGGGCAGCCTGCCGGCGGGGTTCGCGGGCGTCGTCGCCTACGAGCCGATCTGGGCCATCGGCACAGGCAAAACCGCCACTGAGGCCGACGTCGCCGCGATGCATCTGTTCATCCGCGAGACGCTGGTGAAGCTACTGGGTCAGACGGGCGGTGGGATCCGCATTCTTTACGGCGGCTCGGTCCGGCCGGCGAACGCGGGCAGTTTGCTCGCGGTGCCGCATGTGGGCGGGGCGCTGGTCGGGGGCGCCAGTCTGAAGTCGGAGGAGTTTCTGGGGATCGCCAGGGCAGCCAGGGGCTAAGCGCGACAAGCCGCCTCCGGTGTTCCGCTCCGCGAAGGGCCGAGAGGGGGCGGCGCCTCTAAGGCGACGCGAGCGGTAGCGAGCATGCAGTGCGTGAGGGAGTGTGACCTGACGGGCCGAGACCCGCTTTCGGTCGGCTCGGCGCGCGTGCGAATAGCGCCCGACGCTGGTTCGCGGGGCAGGGGCACGCCCAAAAGAGTATATTTGAACGAGGAAATGTTTAGCGTAAGCTGTTGCCACGGTACAGCCGGGGACGGTGTTGGCCGCCCGCTTCCGGGAATGCCGATGTCCGCAACTGCCGTTTCTGATCCTGTGCTTGTCCGCCTCCGCAAGGCTCTGGGCGAAATATACGGGAACCGTCTCGAGCGCGTGATACTGTATGGCTCGCGCGCGCGCGGCGATGCGCATGCGGAGTCCGATTACGATGTTGCGGTGTTTCTGCGCGACCTGTCTGACCTGGGCGCGGAACTTTGGCGGCTAGCTGACCTAAGCACCTATATCATCGATGAGACCGGCGAGTTTGCGCATGCCATGCCGTATCGTGCCGGCTCCTACAACGAGCGCACACCGCTGATGCGGGAAATCCGCACTGACGGTATCGATCTGTGAAGCCAGAAGCCGCTGCTTTTTTGGACAAGGGCCGCGAGGCCCTTGCGAAGGCGGAAGGCATGCTCGACCGCTGGCCTGACGAAGCGGGCCGCGAAGCGTATCTCGCCGGTCTTCACGCGACGCAAGCATTAATCGTTGAGCGTACCGGCGAGATCATAAAACGGCATCATGGTGTACAGCGCGAGCTTGAACGCCTGACCAAAGACGATGCGCGCATCGACATGGAATTGCGCGCTTTTCTCGGTCGCACATACCAGCTCAAAGCTATTGCGGATTACCTTACTGGGCCGAGCTCTCAGGTGTCTCCCGAGTTGGCGACAGAAGCAATCGCGACCGCCAGGCGTTTTGTGGCGATCATGGTCGCGTTGATCGAGGGGCAGCCCTAACATCTCCTGCCGGCTCGTGTCACGGTGCTGGCACGGCGGTACTTCTGGCCATCGCGCGCCCGGGATATTTGAACCGGGAAATGGTCACGTGTAGGCGCGTGGCACGGTACAGCCGAGGATGGCGATGACCGTCAAGGAACTGGGGCTCGACGTGGCAACGCGGCGGGTCCCTGCCGTTGCAGAAATACTGGCCCGCTTACATG
>JBEKGV010000701.1:0-3355 GCA_050012615.1 Acetobacteraceae bacterium
GTAAAATCCATCTGATTGTCTCCTCCGATGGCACGACTGTAGCGCGAGCGACCGCGACCCGGAAGCCCGATTACCCCGCCGCGACCAGTTGCGCGATCGCCGTCCCGACATCCGCCGTCCCCGCCTGGCCGCCCATGTCCCGCGTCTTCGGCCCGCTCTCCCGCAGCAAGGTTTCGATCGCGTCGACGATCGCCTTGCCTGCCGCCGCCTCTCCCAGATGTTCCAGCATCAGCGCCGTCGACCAGATCTGACCGATCGGATTGCAGATGAACTTGCCGGCGATATCAGGCGCGGACCCATGCACCGGCTCGAACATCGACGGAAACTTTTTCTCGGGATTGATATTGGCCGACGCGGCGATCCCGATCGACCCGGCCACCGCAGGGCCCAGATCGCTCAGGATATCACCAAAAAGATTCGAGCCGACAACGACATCGAACCAGTCCGGATGTTGTACGAAGTGCGCGCAAAGAATGTCGATGTGGTACTGATCGGTGCGAATTTCCGGATAGGCGCGGCCCATCGCCGCGAACCGCTCGTCCCAATACGGCATCGTATGAATGATCCCGTTCGACTTGGTCGCCGATGTCAGGTGCCGCTTCGGCCTTGTCATCGCGAGTTCAAACGCGAATTTCAGGATGCGGTCGGTGCCAACGCGAGAAAACACGCTTTGCTGAGACACGAATTCGCGATCCGTTCCCTCGAACATGCGGCCGCCGACCGAGGAATACTCGCCCTCGGTATTTTCACGCACGACATAAAAATCGATGTCCGCCTCGGTGCGGTTCGCCAACGGCGTGCGCACGCCGGGCAGCAGCTTGCACGGGCGCACATTGGCGTACTGGTCGAAGCCGCGCCGGATCGGGATCAGCAATCCCCACAGCGACACATGGTCCGGCACGCCCGGCCAGCCGACCGCCCCCAACAGCACCGAGTCGGATCGCGCCAACTGATCCAGCCCATCCGCCGGCATCATCGAGCCGGTCTGTTTATAGGTCTCGCACGACCAATCGTAGTGCGTCAGTTCCAGCCCGAACCCGAATTTCCGAGACGCCGCGTCAAGCACTTTCAGGCTCTCCGGCACGGTCTCCTTGCCGATGCCGTCGCCGGGAAGGACCGCGATGCGATGAGTGCGGGCCATCTGGACAGTCTCCATTACAGTTGTCAGGTATCAGTCGTCGGTTGTCAGAGGCATAGAGGACAGATCGCAGATGGCCAAGCCAGCGCAAGGGATGACGTCCGCCACCGAGTGGGATCGCGACGCGGCGTTGACCGCGGCGCGCATTCTGCTGGAGATCGAAGCCATCAAATTCCGGCCGGAGGAACCGTTCACCTTCACCTCGGGCTGGAAGTCGCCGGTTTACATCGACTGCCGGCGCATCATCTATTTCCCTCGCGCGCGGTCGAAAATCTGCGACCTCGCCGTCGAGAAGATCGACCGCCATGTCGGTTACGAAACGATCGAAGTCGTCGCCGGCGGAGAAACCGCCGGCATCCCGTTCGCCGCCTGGATCGCCGACCGGATGGGCGCGCCGATGGCCTATGTCCGCAAGCTACCGAAAGGTTTCGGCCGCCAGGCGCTGATCGAGGGCGACGTACCAGAGGGCAAGCGCACACTGCTGGTCGAGGACCTGACCACCGACGGCCAGTCCAAAATCCGCTTCGCGAACTCCCTGCGCGATGCCGGTGCCATCGTCAATCACGCGTTTGTCGTGTTCTTCTACGGCGTGTTTCCGGGCGCGTTCGAAACGCTGGCACGGATGGACATTGCACTGCACCATTTGTGCACCTGGTGGGACGTGCTGGAGGCCTGCAAGGACAAGCCGGCATTTTCCGACATCAACCTGTCGGAAGTGCGCCGCTTTCTGGAAGACCCGGTTGCCTGGTCGGCATCGCATGGCGGCATCTCCTCCCCCGAGGAGGCCATGGCCCGCAAGGCGGCCGCAGACGGCTGAAACTACTTGGCGCGACATCATCCCGGTCGGATAAGCATCAGGCAAAACCGACGGAGTGTTCCGCTGCCCGATCCATCCGATCGTCCCACCCCAAGCCCAGACACCTTGGTCCTTCGGGCGGTCTTCGTGCCCGATGGCGAACAGCCGCCGCCCGAATTCATGGCTGACTTCAGTCCTCTCCGTATCCGCGCCACCCGCGATCCGTCGACGGGAGCAATCACCTGCGATAATGCCGGCGCCAACTTCGACGGGGACATTCGCTGCGAATTTCACCCTGATGTGGAACAGAATTCGAGGGAGGGGCAGGAGGCAGGCAGCCATGGAGGGGAAGGACGGGGAACCGGGCAGCCGGACCAGGGCGGCTCGGGCCTTGCGGGATCGGGCGACGGCGGCGCGACGCGGACAGCGCCAAAAGGGTCGTTCGCCTCGGCGCCGGGAAAAACCGCGACCGATGCAGATGTGACGCGAGCGCGGGGTAGCGACGCGCCTGAGGGAAGCGGACGTGAAGGACAATGGTCCGCGTCTGCTGCATCCGGGGACGGAGGGTCACTCGAGCAACTCGCCCGTACCGGGGCGGCACCGATTCAAGGACAAGTACGTAGTGCCTCGAACCCGGGTGTGCCGGTTAGGCTGCCAGACGGAGAAACCATTTGAGATCCGAATTCTCCAACCGGCAAACTTATGTCGCCGGTTACTGACCTTAGTCCGGTAGCCGCGGCGGGCCGCGAAACCGGAGCGATATTTTGATCGATGCTGAATAATCCGGAGACTGCCGAGGGCGCAGCGTCCTATTTGGCCGCAAGCCTCGGCGCCGCCGTGGGACAGGGGGGCACCTTCGACTATCAGCGAGAGGGAAGCCATATCACCGGTTTCACACAACTTCCACAATTCAGGGACGTCTCGAACGTCAATGTTGGTCTGTTCGCGCAGCAAGCAGGCCTGACACTCGACGAAACGTTGAAGATAGCGGGGACGTTCGCGCGGCTGCGGTCGAGTAATGCCAGACCCAACGAGCCTTATGGTCTCGATCCAAGAACCGCTCAATTCATCAGGACCGGCTTCAGTCAGGGGGAAAGCGGCGCATTTGATAATCGGGCGAGCCCTTGATGGCGTCTTGGATAAAGTATCAGGGTTCATTATTCAAAACATTGCTATTGTGGACTGTCATACCCACGGCCTCCTTGATTACGATCACATATCTTATTCTGGCAATGGTTGGAATTGCATGGACCCCTTATTCCTGTACCACCGAAGTCCGCGAGCGGTTCGCTGACGTGTCGGGGTTTAGCTTCGAGATCAGTGAGACGGATTGCGACACACTTGCAAAAGATGCGTCTATCAGCGTTTTCGCATCCCGAACCGGTGGTGTGGAGAAGACGCTTTTGCTCAAATACGGTCCG
>JBEKGV010000702.1:0-4860 GCA_050012615.1 Acetobacteraceae bacterium
GCCCGCCTACCACCTCGCCCGCGCTGACGGTCAGGGAGGCGTGACCATCGTCAATATCGGCGTTGGCCCCTCGAACGCGAAAACCATCACCGACCACCTGGCCGTGTTGCGGCCGCACTGCTGGCTCATGGTCGGCCATTGCGGTGGGCTGCGGCAGTCTCAGGTCATTGGAGACTACGTGCTGGCGCATGGCTATCTCCGGCGCGACCGGATCCTCGACGATCTCGTGCCGCCCGAAGTGCCGATCCCCGCGTTGGCGGAGGTCCAGGTCGCATTGCAGGAGGCAGCGGCCCGGGTGACCGGAGACCGGGGCGACGCGTTGAAGCAACGGCTGCGGACCGGGACCGTGGTGTCTTACGACGACCGCAACTGGGAACTGCGTTGGTCGCGGGAAAGGCGACGCATCAATCTCTCACGCGCCATCGCGGTCGACATGGAGAGCGGCACGCTGGCCACGCAAGGTTATCGGCTGCGGGTGCCCTATGGCACGCTGCTCTGCGTCTCCGACAAACCGCTGCATGGAGAGATCAAATTGCCGGGAGCGGCGAGCGCGTTTTACCAGCGGGCTGTCGGGGAACATTTGAAGATTGGCATCGCCGCGCTCGATCTGCTGCGGAACGATCTTGGCGCGCTGCATTCGCGCAAGCTGCGTAGTTTCGATGAGCCGCCGTTCAGGTAGCGGAGCGTTGTCCGGGCTGGATCGCGGTCGGCGGAATTCATGATATACGCGAAGAGCGAATGGTACCGTCGGATCGTGCGTCAAAACGGTGCTCTTCCGTGCTACGTCGCACTCACGGACGGACGGAACTTTTTGCCGGCGATGCGATGCAGGATCTGCTTACGCGCCTCCTTGCCGGCGCCTTACCGCAGTCCCGGTAGTTTCCTCCACGAGGTAATCGTGTCCGGGGAGGGCCGCGCGAAATGCTTAGCCGGTTGGCGGCGTGGACGAAAGAGAATCCAGCATTCAATGACGTGGCACTGATGCTGCCAAGCTGTCAGCTTCCAAAACAGCTATCGGCCAAAAGATCAACGTCAGACGGCTATGTGTACCTCATTCAGTCTGGCGGCTTTTATAAGATTGGTCGCAGCGACGAGATCGAACGCCGTATCAAGCAGATAACAGTTGCATTACCGGACACCGCCAACCTCGTACATACGATCAGGACCGACGATCCGCCGGGTATCGAGGTGTATTGGCATCGACGGTTTCAGGATCGACGGGCGAATGGTGAATGGTGAATGGTTCAAATTGTCGTCTGCTGACGTGGCGGCATTCAGGCGACGCCGGTACCAATAAGAATAACCTATGGTTGCTGCCATGTTCTAACCTGACAGGGGACGCTGAAGAAATAAAGGTTCTTCAGTATCGCGGTGTGAATTTGCCTTGCCCAGAGGTCCAGACTTCCAGAAGCTTCCCCATCAATCGATCAAACAAGCGCGGCGGCAGGAAGCCATAGGCGAAGCGATCGCGGGACGGTGGAATGGGGCTCAGGTCGAAGCCCGGCCATGCGAACTCGTTAACTTCGTCGAGAATGACCCATGAACGCGCGCCGTCAAGGCGGAGGCAATTCTCGGTGGGCTGTGGGTAATGGGCGCGACCCGAACCACGGTCGTACCCTCTTCCGGCTTGTCGACTGCGAGCACGATGACGCAGGGGCGGGTCTTCGCACCCTCGTCCCGGCCGACGTTGTGCTCATAGTGCCAGAGGTAGCTGTATGAAATGACGAGCCCGGACTGAGGATCCGGAAGCGCCATCACCCGGTGGTCTGTTCCTCATCCAGCAGCGCATTGAGATGGTCGTGCTCGGCGGCCATACGGACCGCCACCATCTGGTCGATCTCGGCCTTGCTCATGTCCGCGACCGCTCGGCTGTGGCGGACGAACGCCTTGAGCCGTTGCATTTCCTCGAACTCGACAGCGGACACGAAATAGCCCATGGCCCTGCCGTGACTGGTCACGGCAACCGGCTCTCTCTGGGCGATTTCCCGGTATTGTCCGAAGTTTCGGGCAAATTCGGTGGCGGAGACCTCGCGCATGATGCCTCACTTTCGATTGAGGATTTTACGCATTTTGCGCGTTTTGTCAATGCCCGCCACACTTGCGCACGATTAGCCTCGGCGCATAGCCGCCCGCCTAATCATCGCTGTCGCGAGATTGAACGCGCCTCTCGCGTGAGCGTGGAGGCGATAGAGGGCTTCCGCACCCTCCACCGCCTTCACGGAAAATTACTCCGCGGCCATGTTCGGCGTGAATTCCAACGGCAAGCCCTTGTGGCCGGTCAATCTCTCCCCTTCCTCGTACATCTCGAAGGCGCGTTTCTTCAGCGCAGGCACTACTGAAGCGATCTTCTCCAGGTCGAGGTCGGCGGCGATGCCCGGGTAACCCGCACGCTCGATCATCTGGCCAAGCTTGCGGTTCTCGATCTGCTCGAAGGTCCACTCCAGCGGATCGTCGATGATCGTCATGTCCCAGTTGATCCGGTGGTTCTTGTTGCGCGGGCCATAGTGGTAGTGGGCATTCTGCCAGAAACAGTCGAACGCCAGAACTTCCGTTTCTTCGACGTAAGCCTTGCCTACCGATCCACCCACGTCGCCGAGGACGTGCAGCGCGAGGCCGCCGTCACCGTTGCGCTGGCGACGCATTTCGAGGCCGAACCGAATATTGCCGGCTTCGAAGATGTCCGTGCCGCGGTTGTGTTTGACCGTGTTCCGCTTGGACAGGAACGTTTCGCGGGCGCAGTTCTCCACCTCGGGCAGGATGCGCCGCACCGCCGCGAGGTTGACCACCCCGGCGACGTCTTTGTATCCGGCCCGCTCGAGCATCTTCGGCAGTTTGTCGCTCAGGATTCGAACGGTCCAGCCGATGGGATTGCCGTCGGTGATCGAGTCCATGCCGCAACGCACGCCCATGCCGCCGCCGACCCGTCCAGGGGTTGTCAGCTCGGGATTTTCCGGGCCGTAGGTGTAGCTTTTTTCGAGATCGAAGCAGTTGAAGCGCAGCAGCGCTGTTTCCCGGCCATCGACGTCAGCCGCCACGTCGATGGATACACCCTGATCGACATGCTCCTCGACGTTGCCGTCCCAGAGTTGGTGCCTGACGATGAAGGTCAGGGGATCGACGGTAAATCTGGTTCCTTGCGATTGTGGCATGTTGGGGCGCTCCTGTCAGACGATTTCCCGCGACTTTACGCAGGAGACGCGTTGGTCGCAAGTGTGGCTGACGCGGAATGTCTGGTTCCTGATCGCCGCATTAGGGGCGCGCTCTCAGACCGTCAACGCCATCGCCGGCCACCGATCGCTCCAGGGCGCCAGAGTTTCCAGTCTATTGGCTATTTCAAGTGCGACGGCATCATGCCCGAACGGCGCGACGATCTGCACGCCGATCGGCCGCCCATCGGGATGCGGCTGCCCAGGCACGCTGATGCCAGGCAGCCCGGCGGCGTTGATCCAGGCGCCGAACATCCCCTGCGTTGCGGGAGTGAGACCGGGCGGTGCTTCGTCCTCGGCACGCCAGGCGGGCGCGGCGGTGGTGGGGAGGATCAGCGCATCGTACTCTCCCCATGCGGTGGTCACATCGGCTCGCCAGGCGGCGAGCGCGTCAAGCGCGTCGACATAAGCGGCGGCCGATATCGCGAGACCGCGTTCGGCGGCAGCCCGAACGTTGTCGCATGTCTCCGCCCTCCAACGGTCGGGGAACCGGACGACGATCCGGGCCGCGGCCGCCGCGGTCAGCGTGGCGTGAAAGCCTCGCAACGCACCGAGATCGAAGGGCGCGGACACCTGGGCCGCCTCACAATTCGCACCGGCCAGAGAGGCGACGGCGGCGGCGACGGTTGCAGCGACCTCGGAGGTCGCGCCTTCATGGCCGATCGCGGTGAACCAGCCAATCCGAATGTGGCGGCCGGACGTGACGTTTGGAGCCGGCGGAAACCGTTCCGAGTAAGGATCGCGCGGGTCCGGACCGGCGAGCACATCGTACAGCAACCGCATGTCACGCATGGTCCGGGCGAACGGTCCGATGACCTGGAAGTCGATGCAGGTGGCCGGAAACCCGTACCGGCGCGGTATCCTCCCGGTTGAGGGCCGCATCCCCACGAGACCGGTATAGGCGGCCGGGAGCCGTGTGCTACCGCCCATGTCGGTGCCAATCGCGAGAGTTGTGATCCCGGCGGCGACAGAGGCGGATGCTCCGCCGGAGGAGCCGCCGGGCGTCAAAGCGGGATCCCACGGACTGCGGGTGATGCCCGACAGCCGGCTGTCGGTGCGGCCCAGCATGGCGAGTTCCGGTGTCGTGGTCTTGCCGATGATGACGGCGCCGGCGGCGCGCAGGCGTTCGACGCAGATATCGTCTCGATCGGGGATGAAATCGCGGAACAGCAGGCTGCCCCATTGGGCGGGCAGGCCGGCCACGAAAATATTGTCCTTCACGGAGACTGGGATGCCGTCCAGCGGGCCCAGTCGAGTGCCGGATGCCTGGCGCTCGGTGGCGGCTCTGGCGGCGGCATGGGCGCCATCGCGGTCGACATGGGTGAAGGCGTTCAGCACCGGCTCCAGCGCATCGAGTCGGGCGAGCGATTGATCGAGCAATTGGAGTGGCGTGGTTTCTCGCGCGTCCAGCAGAGCCGACTGCGCGGTGGCATCCAGTTGCCAGGTCATGCGGTTGTCTCCCGAAATTTCGTTACGGACTTGTCGGATGGTTTTCAGAGTATGTAGTTCGAGGAGTTCATGCCAGGAGACGTCGTTGGTGTTGACCGGGGCAACACGATCCGGTCACTGGAAGGGGAATTCTGACGGACCGACATGCGAAGAGGCACGGGACAATCACGCGGGCTCGCGCTATAGAGGAACCATGAAACGCATC
>JBEKGV010000703.1:0-3343 GCA_050012615.1 Acetobacteraceae bacterium
GCATCATGCAGCAGATGGTCGGTCCTGAGATCCGATACGCAGAGCGGTCCTCCCTTACCGTGAAACTCGTTGGCGCCTTTTTCTTGATTTTCCGCCTTACGGAAGTACGGCAGCACGTCGTCATAGGACCAACCCGTGTTGCCAAGCTGGCGCCACAGATCGAAATCCTGGCTCTGGCCTCGGATATAAATCAGACCGTTAATGGAGGATGAACCACCCAAAGTCTTACCGCGTGGCCAGGGAATGCGGCGGTTATGCATCTCGGGGACCGGTTCGGTTTCGTAATACCAGGCGACTTTTGGATTGTAGATATTGCGGAAGAAACCGGCGGGAATGTGGATCCACGGATCGCTGTCGTTGCCGCCGGCTTCCAGAAGCAGCACGCGGGTGGCGGGATTGGCGCTCAGGCGATTGGCGAGCACACAGCCGGCCGAGCCGGCGCCGACGATGATAAAATCGTATTCTCCGCTGGTGGCCACAATCCGCTGTCCCTGCCTGTTAGGTCGTTCGGGCGCAGTCAAGCCGATGGAGGGCGAAATTGCCAGCCCACGGGTGAGACGGATAATGCGATGGGACGCTGATCGCGCGGGAAGGTTGCTTGACGAGGTCGCGGGACACTATAGGGGTTTCAGCGCTGTCCCGGAATTTCCGGAAAGTGAGTGTTTGAGAAATGATCCGCGTATCCTCAACTGAGTTCGGCAAGGGAATCGGACGCTATCAGAATCTGGCGCTAAGCCAGCCGGTGGTCGTGACCCGCAACGGCCGCGACCGGACAGTGGTTATCTCCGCCGACGAATATCATCGCCTCAAACGCCGCGACCGGCAGGTGTTCGCCGCCGGCGAACTGCCGGATGACATGGTCGAAGCTGTAAGCCAGACCGAGATGGACACGCGCCATCAGCACCTGGATGAACTTGTCAAAGACTGGACTCCGTGAGCCTGCCCAGGCCGGAGCCCGGTCTGGTCATTCGGTATTCCTATCTCTGGTTGCGCGAACACCGCGAAGGGCGTGAAGAAGGTACGAACGATCGTCCTTGCGCGATCATTCTGACGGCTCGCGACGAAGCGGGCGACATCCGGGTCCTGGTCGTTCTGGTCACACACAGCCGACCCGACAACAGCGACGCCGTGGTCGAATTGCCGCCAGGCGTCAAACAGCACCTTGGCCTCGATACGGAGCGCTCGTGGGTGATCCTCTCCGAAAGCAACTTGTTCGACTGGCCCGGCCCCGATTTGCGTCGAGTCGGCGACCAGGATGACAGTTCCGTCGCGTATGGATTCCTTCCACCAAGACTGTTCGCTGAATTGCGCCGTCGATTTCTCGCCCTTGAGGCCACCGCCCGTTCCAGGCGCGTTCGACGCACCGACTGATGTCAGACCCGCGTCAAGGCGGAACGGCTCACCCCGCAAACATTGAAGGCCGCAACGTGGGCTACCTTACGGATCACGGCATCGTCATCATAGATAAACATTTGTGACCAATCGCGTGTATTGTGCCAAATATCCCCCCAATCAACTTCATTTTTCTTTTTTCTTGCTTCGTCATGGTATTCACGGAAGGCCGTTAAAAAGCCCACAGCATACGCGGCCATCAGAACAAACGCCCCGAGGCGATCTTCGCCCCCTCGCTCAACGACGCCAGCTTCGCCCAAACCACATCCTCCGCCACGCGCCGCATCCCGGCCGAGGTATCGAATCCGCAGTCGGTCCCCGCCTGCACCTTGCGGGGATCGCCGACCACCTCCGCCACCCGTTCGATGCGATCGGCGATCGTTTCCGGATGCTCGACAAAATTGGTCACGGAATCGATCACTCCCGCGACGATGATCTGATCTTTGTCGAGAGGAAAATCCCGCAGCACACGATATTCGTGCGCATGCCTGGGATTGGCGAACGGAAACACGAAGCCGCCGACATTCAGATGACGCAATACCGGCATCAGCTCCTTCAGTTCCACATCGCAATCGTGCGGGCCCTCGTAATTGCCCCAGCAGACATGCAACCGGACTTTCTCCCGCGGAATGTTCACCAGAGCGCTGTTGATCGTCCGTACCACGCTGTCCACGAAACCCAGAAACTCCTCAAGTGGTTTTTCGTGCCACGTGTAATGCCGTTCCATCGCAAGGTCGGGGCAGTCCAGTTGCAACAGGAATCCGTGCCGGACAATTGCCTCGTATTCCACACGCAACGCCTTCCCGAGCGCATCGAGATAGTCCATTTGTGTCGGATAATAATCGTTGCGCATCGCCGCCGCGACGATCCCGGGCGAGGGCGCGGTCATGAATGGCTCGACAAAAGGCTGCGCCATGCGGTCCAATATCGCACGAAAATCAGCACATTCGTGTTCGATCGCGGCGTGGTTCTGGTACTGAATATCGCCGATCGCGGTCGGCAGGCCGTCGCGCGCACTAACCCATACCTGGCGCGCCAGATCGCGTGCCATGGCGGCCTTGAAGGAGGGATACCGATCGACGTCGCCGCGTGGCGGACGGTCCCAGGAACCGCCGAAACCGCTCATGCGGCTGCGCACATAGAGGAAGAACGCCTCCCGCTGCTGTTCGCCGTTGTTGCCGATGTCGATGCCGGCCTCGCGCTGCTTGCGAACGGTTTCTTCCATCGCGACATGGCCGGCTTCCGCGAGTTCGGCATCGACCGGCTCACCGCGCGCCTTCCGCACGTACAGCTCCACCAGGGACGGTGGACGCGGTAGGCTGCCAGTGTGTGTGGTCAGGATTCTGGTGTCGCTCAGGCGCATCTTATAGTTCCCCCTGGGCCGTTTCCTTGCGGGCTGTTTCCTCTTGGGCGGCGGCTACTTCAGGCGTTTGGTCCTCGCCCGTCAATATCAGCCGGACCCGAATCACTCGTCGATGTCTTCATCGTCCAGGTCCATCCGCCGGGGATCGAGCGATCGCCAATCGCGCTCTTCCTCGCCGGCACGGTGATCGACGAACGTGCCCAGTTCGGCCGCGCTTCGCCAGCCGCCCTCACCGGCATCAATGACAATCGCGTCCTCGCCGAACGCGAACCACGCGTCGAGCACATCCTTCGAGGTCATGCCAGGCACACGACACCGTTCCACCGAGTCGCGCACATATCGGCGGGCGAAGGCGTTGGCGTGCATCAGCGTGGGAAACCCGCCGATTTCCTCGACGATGTTGTCAGCCGCTCCTCCGGACAAATCGAGGATGCGGACCCGCCAGCCACCTTCGGGAGCGAACAGATCGCTCACGGCTTCGCGGTCATCGAACCGGTTCCGTAATATTCAATGCTCGGCAATCGTTCAACCTTCCCTCGAACGGCTGCTGATGCACGCGCAATGATCACGAAGTGCGCCGTAGCAGGA
>JBEKGV010000704.1:0-3342 GCA_050012615.1 Acetobacteraceae bacterium
ACACGCAAATCGACAAACTTGATCGCCATGTCATCGTTTGCGGCTTCGGCCGGCTCGGTATCGCCCTGACGCAAGAGTTGCGTGCGGGCGGCACCAACTTCGTCGTGTTGGAGCGTGATGAACTGCACCAGCGCGCCGGTGACAAAGATCATGCCGGTGCAGCCGAGCACGATCGTCGAGATCGTGATGCCGCGCAGCAGCGGCGTGTCGACCGGGTGAACCTCGCCGTATCCCACGGTGTAGACGGTGACAATCACCATGTAGAACGCATCGCCCAGAGGCCACCCGGCGAGCCAATAGCCGACAGTGGCGAGTGCGATCACGACCAGCACGAAGCAAATGCCGACCGTGAGATTGCGCACCGGCGAACCCAACAGGCCGGGTGCTTCGGTGGCGTTCGAGCGAAGAGGCAGTCCAGGCATCGTCATATCAACCGGGGGTGGTGGCGGATGGATGATCAATGTCTCGATCGAAGCGAGCAACCGGGGAGGGCTCGCGAAGCGTTATGGTTTTGCTACAAATCGTGATACGGTCCTGGAATGTAAACCGGAGGAAACAACATGGGTATCGGTCTCGTTCTGATTTTGATCGCCTTCGTCCTGGCGCTTCTTGAAGCCTTTCATCTGGTGCCCCATCCGCGGGTCAGCTGGGGTTGGCTGGGCATCGCGTTCTGGTTCGCGTCCCTTTTGATCGGTGGCGCACGGCTCTTGTGACTTCGCGATAACGGATCGCGTCCAACCTGGCCGGCCCAGACGCACTCGCTTCGGGAGAAAGACGCCTGGGTTTGGCGCGCCCTCATGCTCGCGGGTGCGACTTTCGCCAGACGTCCAGCAATTGGGCTTCATCGACGCTGGTATAACGTTGCGTGGTCGATAAGCTCGCGTGCCCCAGCAGGTCCTGGATCGAGCGCAGATCCGCGCCGGCGGCCAGCAGATGCGTGGCGAAGGAGTGCCGCAGAGCGTGCGGCGTCGCATGTTCGGGCAACCCGTTCCCTTGCCGGTATATCCGCATTGTGCGCTGCGCCACGGCCGCGTCCAATCGTTTCCCCCGCGTACCAACAAATAAAGCGGCCCCCATCTGGGCGTCCGGATGCACCCGCAGCCACGCGGCGATCGCCTGCCGCACCACTGGCAGAACCGGAACGATTCGCTCCTTCGAGCCCTTGCCGACAACTCGCAACGGTTGGTGATCCCCCGGCTTCGGCGCGTCACGCACGTTCAACGACAATGCCTCGGCGACGCGCAATCCGCATCCGTAAAGCAGCGTGAACAGCGCTGTGTCGCGCACGCCGATCGCTGCTTTGTCCGACAAATCCCCGATGTCCTCGGTCACCGCTCGCGCCGCTGCCTGTGGCAGGGCGCGCGGCAGCGGACGCCGCATCTTCGGTGTGGCCACAAGCCGAACCGCCGTGTTGTCGGCCCCGTGATGTCTGGCCAAATAACGAAAGAAGCTTCGCGCCGCCGACATATGCCGGGCGCGAGAGGCATTCACGAGCCCCTCATTGGCCAGTGATGCCTGCCACGCCCGAATATCCGCCTGGGTCAGCCCGGCGAGTGCCGTGAGATCGGGTTCCACGCCGAGGTGCAGCGTCAAAAATCCCAGGAGACTGGCGAGGTCTGTGCCGTAAGCCTCGACCGTCAGCGGCGACGCGCGTTTTTCCAGCTCCAGCCAGGACAGAAACGACTGGCGACATTCGAATCCTGTCATAAGTGCCCTGATTCGACAGGCAGATTCATTACGGTAAAGATTCTTTCCGTTAGCAACATCAGAAATCACAAACCCGTGTTGGCGGGCACGGGCGACGAGGAGGGATCATCGACTACCGACTCCGCCACACGCAAATGCTGAGACAGCAAGCCCCCAACCAGCTCCGTCACCTTCCGCCCCAGGACCGTCCCATCGCGGCCGCGATCGCTCGCCCGAGAAACGACAGCGCGCCGGCGCCTCGCACCGGGTCCAGCACCGTCCGGTCTCGCGCCAGCAACGCCAGCAACGCGGGCGGCCCGTGCGCCGGGACAGCTACCAGAGCGTCGTGGCCGGCCAGCCCAGCGGCCTCCGCGTGCAGGCGGCGCGCATCGGTCACCAAATCGCGGAACAGCACCTGCCGTCCGCCCAATAGCCGGGCGACCGTGCCCTCAGGCAGAGGCAATGTTCCAGGCATGATCGCTTCGATGCACAAATGCGCTGAGTCGACCGCCAGGATGCTGGGGATCTCTCCGGTCACGCAGTCCAGCGGATCGGCGGCCCGCAGCAGCGCCAGCACGGCCTCCTGAACGCGAAACGCCATTCCGGCGGCGGCGCGTCCGGCGGCAAGAACATCGTCCGCGCGTTCCTCCATCGCGGCGGCATGGGCGCGTTCCGCCTGGACCATCGCGGCCATGTGGTCGGCCAGCACCTCCCCATGCACGCGGGTGGGAGGGGTCAGGACGCGATAAAGCTCGGGGTTGTCCGCCAGCCAGTCCGGGTTGGCCCGGAGGAACGCGGCGACAGCGTCGGACTGGATTTTTTTCTCGGGCGGGGCCGGTCCGCCATTCGCCTCGGTCCCGGCGGGGTCCCTCATTGGAGCGATGTCATCGGGGACACTGTGTCATTGACCGCCGACTGACCATCAGGCGATCTTTTGACCCGTCTTCGACCAATCGGCCAGGAACGCCGCCAGGCCCTTGTCGGTCAGCGGATGGTTGAACAGCGAACGCAGCACCGGAGGCGGCAGCGTCGCGACATGGGCGCCCAGTTTCGCTGCCTCGATGACGTGCATCGGGCTGCGGACGGAAGCGACCAGCACCTCGGTCTTGAAGTGATAGGCATTGAAGATCTGCATGATGTCGGCGATCAGCGCCATGCCGGACTCGCCGACATCGTCCAGACGCCCGACGAAGGGGCTGACGAAGCTGGCATCGGCCTTCGCGGCGAGCAGTGCCTGCGCCGCCGAGAAGCACAGCGTGACATTGACCATCGTCCCGTCGCTCCGCAGCCGCTTGCAGGCGCGCAGCCCGTCCGGGGTGAGCGGAACCTTGATGGTGACGTTCTTCGCGATCTCGCGCAGCACGGATGCTTCGCGCATCATGCCGTCGTAGTCAGTCGCGGCGACCTCGGCGCTGACCGGGCCCGGGACGATCGAGCAAATCTCGGCGATCGTGTCAGTGAATTTTTTACCTGTTTTGGCGACAAGGGACGGGTTGGTGGTCACGCCGTCGAGCAGTCCACTGGCGGCAAGCGATTTGATCTCGGCCGTATCGGCGGTATCGACGAAGAACTTCATGCTGGCCCCCACGGGTTCAGGGTTGGGAGATTCGGGATTGGGAGTTTCGGAGCGGTGAGAATCACAATGGGAGGGTCCCA
>JBEKGV010000705.1:0-3338 GCA_050012615.1 Acetobacteraceae bacterium
GAGAGCGGATTGTAACAAGCCCTCGTCGCGAATTCCGGCAGCGCCACCGTGTAGTGCCAGAAGGCGATCGTGCAGCGTCAGAGCGTCGCGTTGCTCGATCCAGACCGGCTCCTTCACCGTGCGAGGACGTGGAGTGTGTTGCGGTAGCGACTCACGATGTCGTCCGCCTTCCGCATTTTCATCTCAAAGTCGGGATCAAAGGGCGTCAGCCGGTATCCGCCGTCCGCTGTTTCAATCAAGAACAGCGGCGCGCCGTCGGTGGTGCCGAGGCGGGATATGACTTCCTTCGGCAACACGACGCCAAGGGAATTGCCAAATTTGCGGACCTTGAGTTCGAGCATGGGAATCTTCCTGAGTTATTACCAACGTAATAACATGGTCGGGCAAGATCAAGAAATTCTGGCGGTAGGATTGGCACGCGGTCCACGCTGGCCGCCGGAAGTGTTGTCGAGCCTCCTTGATGGCACAGGTCAGATTGTGCGGACATTGTTCATACAGTTCGGTTATGTTCAAATCGCATCAGGAGATGTTCATGCCACGTGCGGCGTCCCCATCACGCGAACGACCCACGGCCAGAACGGCGGTCATCAACATCCGTGTCCGTTCCGCTGATCGCGCCGTCATAGATCAGGCGGCGGCCAGGCTGGGCAAAAGCCGCTCGGACTTCATGCTGGACGCCGCACGCCGCGCCGCCGAGGAGGCTTTGTTGGACCGGACCCTCCTGCGTGTCGATCGTCCGACCTTTAACCGCTTCCTGGCGATGCTCGACGCACCACCGAAAGCCAATTCGCGGCTGCGGGAGTTGCTGCGGCTCAAGGCGCCATGGGGGTAGGGGAGGGCGATCGTTCCTCGCTCCGCGCACCGGAACCGCTCGCGGCTGAACATGATCTTTCGCTGTTTGCTTGTGGCGAGGTCTCGCTCGACGATTGGCTGCGCCGGCGGGCCTGGGCCAATCAGGCCTCCGGCGTGTCGGGGACCTATGTGACGGCTCAGGATGAGCGGGCTGTCGGTTATTACAGCCTGGCGTCCGGCGGGATCGCGGTCAGCGAGGCGCCAACGCGGTTGCGGCGAAACATGCCCGATCCGGTTCCGATGACGGTGATGGGGCGTCTGGGGGTCGACCAGGCGTGGCAAGGACAGCGGCTGGGCGCGCTTTTGTTGCGCGATGCGATTTACCGGACCGCGCACGCGGCTTCCATCATTGGCATTCGGGGCATACTGGTCCATGCGCTCTCGGCGGAGGCGAAACGATTTTACGAGCGATGGGGGTTTCGCGAGGCGCCGGCTCATCCGATGACGCTGGTGGTTTCGCTGGCGAATGCGGTTGGGGCGATGGAGGGATGAGACAAGACGCTTCGCGTTGAACGATCGTAATTTCGCATAGTGCATATTGTGCAACAAAATTTGGGGGTTGCCAGAGCCGAATTCATAACGGTCTGCTGCGCTCACCCGCAGATCAATCGTTAAGTCACGTATGACCTCACATCCTATATCCGATAATGCGTGGTTATTGGATATAGGCGCGATAACCTACTGGTATCACGGCAGAAACCGCCACCATTCACCATATGACATGCTCTGCGGTATTCATCAACCAACCTGCCGGGATGGCGAGAGCGAGGCAGTCTACCGCGTCTATATGTCGATAAGGTTATTGATGGTCTTGCCGTCCGGCCCTCGCGATCGGCGTAGCCTATCGAGTATTTCGAGGTAGCGGCATATCAGTTTCACCTCACCAAGCTCGACGCCCGACTGACGCGCGAGCTCGTCGTCATCCAGCCCTGGCGAGCGTCGCAGGGTTTCCATCACACGGTCGGTATTCGTCGGCATCAGGGAACTTGCCGAGCGACGCGCCAGTGGTGAAAACCAGACGGCGGAGTCCGGTAGCGGGAGCAGAATGAGCCCAGGAACCGCACGATCGTTTGAATCGGCACACAGGCATCGGAGTGACCCGCCGCGATGGCCGCGCGCCGCATGAAGGGGATCGTGGCATCCTCTGGATGCGGACCGAGAGCCGTGCCGCCATGCTTCTTGATTGCCCCCAATCCGGTTGCCCCGTCACCGCCCCCACGACCCACAACGATGCCGATGACCCGCTCCCCACGGGGTTTGGCGGCGGAGACGAACCAGGGGTCAGCGTCCCACCAGTCCTGATTGTGATCTGATTGAGGGGGTGTTGTCGGTAATGTAGATTACCAATTCGGAAGCGGCTCGCGTTTTACCCGTACGTTTTGGGAAGGTGGAATGTGACGCGTGCCCGGACCAACTGATAACATTCACAAGATGCTTCCACGAGGCCCCGCCGATCAAGTATCGTGACTTGCCGCAGGCCGCGCGCTATCAAACCGGCACGTTCCAACTCCCGGGCAGCATTTGTGATGCTTGGCCTCTGGACCCCCAGCATTTCGGCGAGCAGGTTCTGAGTGATTTGCAGCACGTCATCGTCGCCGCGGTCACGCATCATGAGCAGCCAACGCGCCAGCCGTTCCTTCAGGCTGTGCGCACCATTGCAGGCCACTGACACCATCACCTGCTCGAGAAAGGCCCGGACGTACGCGTACATGAGACTTCGGAAGGCTGGCATCGATGCCATGGCCCGTGTGAACGTCGCTCGCGACATCTTTGCCGCGCCCCCCGGGATCTGGACGAGAAGCCGGACGGAGGAATTCTTGGCACCCAAGACCGCTTGCACGGCCGAGCAACCCTCCCTGCCGATCGTTGCCATCTCGATGATACTGCCGTCCGAATAAACCGCCACCGCCGAGATGACACCAGTGTCGGGGAAGAATACATGGTCGAGCGGGTTATCAGCGTCCATCAGGACCTGTTCGCGCTGGCAGCGAATGTGCTCAAGCTTTGGCATAAGCCGCTCGAGATTGGAGGACGGCAGGGCGAGTAAAAGCCGATTGCGGGGCCAATTTGATGGAGCACTCATATGCTTTAAATGGTGCTCGCCATGTGGCAGGCAACACTTTTCAAATTGAGTAGAAGTACCAACATGCCAGGCGTCAAGGCGGCTCATACCATGGCGATGTTACGACATGGCATGTTCAACATCGCAAAGACATCCTGGTGCACGGCGCGTTCATTGCTCTGCGGGGCGACGAAGAATTTGTCATCCACGTGCGATGCAAGTCCAGGCGCGCGGGATGAGGCGTGGAACCTCTCGGCTTCATTCCGATCGAGAATTTAAGATGCAATTGCACTAAATTCCGAGCGATTGCCACGCGTTACAAAAAGACCGCCAGGGACTTCCTCGTCGCAGTCTGCCTGGCCGTTACCGTTTGGCTTAATTGGGGACCCGCTCTAGTCGGAGATGCTCTCGACATGATCTAGGT
>JBEKGV010000706.1:0-3323 GCA_050012615.1 Acetobacteraceae bacterium
GCGTGATGGATATTCGTGGACACCCGACAGCGGCGCCAGGCGTTCCAGCGGTTCGTCGAGCGCGGCATCGTGTTGCGGGCACGTGCCGGTGCGAACCATTTCACGGAACGCTTCGAACAGCGCGCGCGTATCGGCCTTGCCGTGGCCTTGCACCGTCTCGGCCATCAGATCGGCGGAGGCGACACTGATCGCGCATCCGCGGGCTTCGAAGCCGGTCTCGGCGATCGTGCCATCGGGGGCCATTTTGACAAACACCTCGACACGGTCGCCGCACATCGGATTGTCGCCCTTGGCGGTCACATCATAAGCGGCGAGGCGATGGCCATGCCGGGGCTTGCGGCCGTGATCCAGGATCACTTCCTGATATAAATCGCGGACGTCGTCGTCGAAACTCATGTGAAGAACTCCCGCACGCGGATCAACGCCTCGGCCAGCGCGTCGATTTCCTCATGCGTCGTGTAGATACCGAAACTGGCGCGCGCGGTGCTGTCGAGACCGAACCGATGCATCAGCGGCTCGGCGCAATGATGGCCGGCGCGGACGGCGATCCCCTGGCGGTCGAGCAAGGTGGCGACATCGTGCGCGTGTGCCTTGTCCAGAGCGAAAGCGACCACACCGCCGCGATCCTGCGCCTGGCCAAGTATACGCACACCTTCAATTCGCGACAGCCGCGCCAAGGCATGTTCGGTCAGTGACGCCTCGTGCTCCGAGATCGCATCATACCCAATTTCGCGAACGTAATCGATCGCCGCTTTCAGGCCGATGCCTTCCAGGATCGCCGGCGTTCCAGCCTCGAACTTGTGAGGAACGCGAGCCCATGTGGAGCGTTCGTAGGTAACCGACGAGATCATTTCGCCGCCACCAAGGAACGGCGGCATTTCCTCGAGCAGTTCGCGGCGGGCCCAAAGCACGCCGATCCCGGTCGGACCGTAAAGCTTGTGCCCGGTCCAGGCATAGAAATCGCAACCGAGCGCCTGAACGTCGACCGGGCGGTGAACGATCGCCTGAGAGCCGTCGAACAGAACTTTCGCGCCATGCGCGTGAGCGATGCTGACGATCCGCTCGGCGGGTGTGACGGTGCCGAGAACGTTCGACATATGCGTGATGGCGACGAGACCCACGCGGCCGTCGGCGAAAAGTGCCTCGAAGGCCGCCATATCGAGTTCGCCGCTGTCGGTGATCGGCGCGACGCGAAGTTCCGTGCCGTGTGCGTCACGCAGCATCTGCCAGGGGACGATGTTGGAATGATGTTCCATGCCGGAGATCAGCACCGCCTGGCCGGCTTTCAGCATGTGCCGTCCGAAGCTGTGCGCGACGAGATTGATCGCCTCGGTGCTGTTGCGCACGAACACGATTTCGTCGCGGTCCGGCGCGTTCATCAACGCGGCGACGGCGTCGCGAGCGGCCTCGTAGGCGTCGGTGGTCCGCTCGCTCATCCAGTGCAGGCCGCGGTGGACGTTGGCGTATTGCGTCTCCATCGCATTCCGCATCGCGTCGATCACGGCACGCGGCTTTTGCGCCGAGGCAGCACTGTCCAGGAACACAAAAGGCTTGCCGCGGATGGTCTGCGACAGAATAGGAAAGTCCTGACGGATCTTCTGAACGTTCATGCGGCCTGGCCTTCCCACCAGCGAGCGACGGCATCTTCCAGCAAGCCGCGCGCGGTGTCGTTCGTGACGGGATCGAGCGCCTCGGCCAGGAAGGCCCGCACCAGGATCGATCGTGCTTCCAGGTCCGGAATGCCGCGGCTGCGCAGATAGAACAATTGCTCGGCATCGAGTTCGCCCACCGTCGCGCCATGGCTGCATTTGACGTCGTCGGCGAAAATCTCGAGTTCCGGCTTGGTATCGATTTCGGCATCGGGCGACAGCAGCAGGGCGCGATTCATCTGGTAGCCGTCGGTCCCCTGCGCGCCGCGCGCGACTTCGATCCGACCCTGGAATACGCCGCGCGACCGTCCGGACAGCACGTTCTTCACCGTCTGGCGCGACGTGCCCTTCGGTGCGGCATGCCGCACCACCGACGTGAAATCCGCGTGCTGCACGCCCGTCAACAATTGGGCTCCATTCAAATGCGCGATCGCACCAGGTCCGTTGAGCGCCGCATGAAATTCCGTCCGAGTGATGCGTCCGCCAATATTGAGGGTGAAGCTGTCATACGTTCCACCCGCGGCAACGGCGGCGTAAATCGTCGCCAGGTGAAACGCGGTGGCAGCTTCGCTCTGCAGCCGGACGTGGGTCAGTACCGCGCCGTCCGCGACGTGGACTTCGCTGACCGGATTGTGCACGTAGCTGCCTTCGCCAATGGACATTTCCATCAATGTCAGCCGCGCACCGTTACCCAACCGGATCATATGCCGAGGATGCGCCGACGTGCCGTCGATACCGGCATGAATCAGAAACACGATGCCGGCGTCGTGGCCGTCTGGTACGGTCAGTGTCGCGCCGTCTTCGGCGAGCATGGTGTTCAATGCCACCATGGGATCGCGATCGGGCCACGACAGTTCGCCGAAATCCGGCCGGTCGGCGAAGCGGACAAAGCCTGGCACGGAAGTCGACAGGTCAGCGCGATAATGGCCGCCGGCGAAAACGATCCGCGCCGCCGCATCGGGGACGTTGAACGCAGGCGCGATGCCCGAGGACCTGAACGACATGCCGCCAAGTGGCTGCAACGTCGTGTATTTCCATGCTTCCGATCGCCTGCCTCGGCTGGCACCCGGCAAACCCAATGCGCGGAATGCGTCGGCGGCGGCGGCTCGCAGCGTCGAGTCACCGGGCAGGCTGTCGCGCATCGCCGCGTAGCGCGCCAGAAACCCTGCCGTGCCGGTTTCGATGATCGCGTTCACGCGGCCTCCGCGAGCATCGCGCCGTAACCGTTTTTCTCCAGTTCTTTGGCCAGTTCCGGCCCACCACTGCGCACGATCCGGCCACCGGCCAGAACATGCACGCGATGCGGCACGAGGTGGTCCAATAACCGTTGATGGTGCGTGATCACCAGCGCCGAGAATGCCGGCCCGCGCAAAGCGTTCACACCATCCGCGACGATCTTCAGCGCGTCGATGTCCAGGCCGCTGTCGGTTTCGTCCAGTACCGCGAAGCGCGGACGCAGCAGCGCCATTTGCAGCACTTCGTTGCGCTTTTTCTCGCCTCCGGAAAAGCCGACATTCACGTTGCGCTTCAACATGTCGTCCGGCATCGCGAGCCGCTTCAGTTCGGCCCGCGCCAGTCTGAGGAACTGCACCGCGTCCAACTCACTTTCGCCATGGGCGCGGCGGACGGCGTTCAGCGCGGTGCGAATGAAATTCGCGTTGTTCACGCCGGGCA
>JBEKGV010000707.1:0-3320 GCA_050012615.1 Acetobacteraceae bacterium
CGCCTCCGCAGCTCTACGCGCGTCAACGATCATTTCCTTGAGGCGACCCATCTGTTGCGCATGCTCATCGTTGTCCCAGATGCTCGCATGGACCATCGATCCAGACGGCGACACGGCGGCGGAATAGTGCAGCAGGCCCGGCAGGCGATTGATCGCGGGTATCAAGTACGTGCCTGTCGTGCGGGTCATCAACTCGACCTCGGCAAAGCGCGCCGGATCGAAATTGCCGCGAGAAATCCGAATCACCGCGGTTGGTGGAAGTGTCGGCGGCATGGCAGATTATCTCCTCACAAATACCTGATAGTTCGGCGACCGCTCCGACCGCAACTCCACCTAAAATTGTTTGCGAGGTCTGATCGAACCGGCGAGGGTCGGCCACTCACTGGCCGCGATCGAAACAATATTAGCGCGACATAAAGCTTGTTATGTTATCGGGAGCAGCATCGTTCGCAGCTTTGTCCGCGGCGGGATCCGGGATTCCACGAACTATCAAAGCGCGTGACCGGATGTTCCGGTAGTGTCTGTCATGACTTATGAAACCGCCCCGGGTCAATCGCGCCGATCACCTCCGCCGCCTCCCCGGGATCGCGCCCCAGCACCAAATCCGCCGCCAAACGACCGGCGGCCGGTGAGGTCTGAATCCCGTACCCCCCCTGCCCCACGCACCAGAAAAACCTTTCTTGTCCGGTACCCCAACCAAACGCCAAACTGCCGTCCGGCGTGAAAGTTCGCAGCCCAGCCCATGAATGTTCCACCCGCCGAACCTCAATATCGAGCGCCTGCTGCATCCGGTCGATTCCGGTCGCGACGTCGATCTCCTCGGGTCGAACATCGTGCGGGTACGACAACGTCTCGTCCGCCGGCGACACCATCAGCCGAGTGCGTGCCTCGGGCCGGGCGTACCAGCCTTCGTCGACGTCCAGCACCATCGGCCAGTGCTCGGCATCCCAGGGCGAGGGATCGACGATCGCGGCAGTCCGTCGTTTCGGTTGCAATCCGATCGGCGCCACACCGGCCATCGCGGCGACCTCATCGCCCCATGCGCCGGCGGCGTTGACCACCGAGCCGGCCTGGAACACCGCGCCCGAGGAAGTCTCGACATGCCAGGCGCCCGACACGCGCGAGATCCGCCCGGCGCGGCTACGCAACGCCAACACGCCGCCACGCGAGCGAAGCTGCCGCAGAAACCCCTGGTGGATCGCGCTGACATCCATATCGAACGCGTCCTCTTCCACGGCCGCGCCGGACGCGTAGCCGTCGCGCAACGCCGGTAGCAACCTCGAGGCCTCGGTGACCGTGATCCGGCGCAGGCCGGTGCCTTCCGCCACGGTCCGCTCCAACTCCGGCAATTGTTCCGCGGTCGCGAGGAACAGCACGACGCGGTGGCGCAACAACGGCACGCCGGCGAAACCATCCGGCGGCGCCTCAAAGAAAGCGCGTGACAAACGAGTCAGCAACCGCACATCGGGCGGCCCGTAATTCGCGGTCCAAAGTGCCGCCGAGCGGCCGGTCGTGTGGTATCCGGCCTGTTCCTCCGCCTCCACCAACGCGACGCGGCAATGTTCCGACAGGAACGCGGCGGTCGAAGCGCCCGCCATTCCGGCGCCGATCACCACCACATCGAACACCCCTTCCATCTTGCCTCTCTCTACTGGGCGCGGGATGATCCCCGCCTGTTGGGGAGGTATAGCATGGTCGATACATTCATCCGCGGCGACATGGTGGTGACACCTCAGGGTGTCGGCGCCTATGACATCGCGATCGCGGGCGGGAAAATCGTCGGCGTCGCCGCGAGCGGCAGCTTTCCGGCTCCACCCAGCGCGCGCGTCATCGACGCGACCGGCAAAATCGTGATGCCGGGCGGGATCGATCCACACGTGCATTGCAAATGGTTCCTGCCGAACCCGGACGGCAGCGCCGGCCTGACCGAGCCGCCCGACGTGGTCAGCAAAGCCGCCGTGCACGGCGGCACCACCACTATGATCGACTTCACGCGAGCCTCGCAAGGCGCCAATGTGCGGGACGCGATCGAAAAGCGAGAGCTGGACTGGAAAGATCACTGCGCCTGCGATTACGCGCAGCACATCATGGTCGAGGGCGCTCTGCCGGTCGACCTGCCCGGCCAGATCGGCGAAGCGATCCAGGCCGGATTTCCGACCGTCAAGATCTTCACCACCGACATCACCCCGAACCGCAAGGGGCGGATGGTCGACTTCGGCGACATCTGGGAGATTTTCCAGGTGCTCGCGGCAAACCAAGGTCTCGGCGTCATCCACTCCGAGGACAACGATATCGTTATGCACATGTACGCGAAGCTGATCCGCGAAGGCCGGACCGGCTTCGAGAACATGGCCGAGGTGCACAATACCCTGTCAGAAGATGTTTCATTCCGCCGCGTGATCCGTCTGGCGGAGAAGATCAAAGGCACCGCGCTTTACATGATGCACGTTTCCGCCGGCACCGGCGTGCAGGCGATCCGCGAGGCCCGGTCGCGGCGGGTGCCGATCTATGGCGAGTCGCTGCACCAGTACATGCTCTATACCAACGAGGATTACAAAAGGCCGAACGGCCAGATTTACCACACCTATCCATCCCTGAAGTCGGCCGAGGATCATGCGGAGTTGTGGGCCGGCACGCTGGACGGCTCGATCAATTGCGTGGCGACCGACGAAATCTGTTGTACCCTGGCCAAGAAACTGCAAGGCTCGCGAATCGACGATACGACCGGCGGCAATGCCGGCGTGGAACCGCGGGTGTCGTTGATGTATACCGAGATGGTGGGCAAGCGGGGCTATGCGCTGTCTCGATATGTCGATCTGGTATCGACGAACGCCGCGAAGATCATGGGGCTGTATCCGCGCAAAGGAGCTTTGGCGGCGGGATCGGATGCCGACATCGTGGTGCTGGATCCGGCGGACAAGCGAGTCATCACGGCCTCGCAACTGCATGAGGCGGATTATACGCCGTGGGAAGGCCGCAAGATGGAGGCATGGCCCTGCCTGACGATGCTGCGCGGCAAGGTGGTCGTCGAGAACGGCGAATTCAAAGGCAGCCTCAGCGACGGCAAGTGGCAGCACCGCAAGATCGCCGACGAAATGTTCACCGGCGCGCGTCTGTGACGGACGCTGAACTGCGCGGACTGCTGCTGGATTGCCTGAAGCTGTGGGGGATCTCCGCGCCACTTGTACTGAGTCCGGAAGGTTGGCAGATCGAAACGGCGGACGGAGATTTTTCCATCGCTCGCGCTGATCCCGATATGCGGCCGGTGCGATGGTTTTTGCAAACGCCGGAGCGGCGCGCAGCGGGCCGGCCGGCTCGGG
>JBEKGV010000708.1:0-3318 GCA_050012615.1 Acetobacteraceae bacterium
GCACCGCTCGGGCGTTTACGTCTCTGGGCATTTTCAACTTACGGAACGCACGGTTCGCGGACGACGGCGCGCAGCTCGACCCTAATTGCAACTGTCCGGCTTGTCGTAAGCACTCGCGTGGTTATTTACATCATCTCTTCAAGGCCGAGGAAATGCTCGGTCCAGCACTGCTCTCGTGGCACAACGTGCAATACTATCAGGATTTGATGCGTGGTTTGCGGCGGGCGATTCTGGACCGGCGGCTGTTGTCATACACTGATGAGTTGCGCGCAGCGTGGAACACTCAGGAGTTCTTCTATGACCGACACCTCGGGACTGACTAAGCTCGGCAGGCTGGCAGCGATCCCAGCATCACCGGATCAGGCGGTGCTAGAGCGAGTGGCGGCGCCGGCCCGCGGTAAATACTATATAGTGCGGTTCACCTGTCCGGAGTTTACGTCGCTGTGCCCGGTGACCGGT
Organism: Acetobacteraceae bacterium; assembly: GCA_050012615.1. GTDB lineage: Bacteria > Pseudomonadota > Alphaproteobacteria > Acetobacterales > Acetobacteraceae > Rhodopila. Next base: position 460 of record JBEKGV010000708.1, read on the forward strand.
CAACCAGACTTCGCGCATATTGTCATCGACTACATTCCGCGCGACTGGATTGTTGAGAGCAAGTCATTAAAATTGTTTTTCAATTCGTTCCGCAGCCATGCTACCTTCCATGAGGCTTGTGCGATGCAGATCGCTGAGCGGTTGATGGCACTACTGGATCCCATCTGGCTACGGATCGGTGGGTATTGGTATCCTCGGGGGGGAATGCCGATCGACGTGTTCTGGCAAAGTGGCGTGGCACCTGCCTCCGTGTGGAGCCCACCCCAGGATGTTCCCGGGTATCGGGGGCGCGGGTGAGAAAAAGGGCGAACCGCTTACTTCTCTGTTTTGTGATGGTCCTTTACCGATCAGGCCCAGCGACGGGCGTGGCGACAGCCGCCGCTCTGTTAACGAACGGCCGCTACCCTAAACTTGCGACATGGGTCGGCGGGCTGCCATTCGGCAGGTGTAAAGGCGTCCTATTGTCGTCAACGTACAGGCGGATGGTCTGGAAGTTGTTATAGCAAGCAAGCGCGCCGCTATGGCTCTTCGGCAATTATGCGCTTTACAAACACGCGCCGAAAATAGGAACATTCAGCAGCCAAACTAGAGGCGGCTGGCCAGACACCGGACTCGTCGGAACCCTCGGCCTAGTGTGAGCAATGATCCAGACGGTGGGTCGGTTGTTAGCGTCCGGTCAGCCCCGTCTTGTTCGACCCCACCCTGATCCCGAGACTGTGACCTTATGGAGCACCTAAGGGTCGGAGTTAAGGAGTTTGGCAGACGCAATGATCGAGATCATCACCGGCCGCGAGCGCCGCCGCCGGTGGGGTGTTACTGAGCAGCTGCGGATCGTCGCCGAGAGCCAGGAATCTGGCGCGCGGGTTTGCGACGTCGCGGCGCGACATGACGTGAGCCCCAGCCTGTTGCGCGGCTGGCGGCGCCTTGCCCGTGATGGCCGGCTTGCGCGGATGATCGCGCCGCCGTCGAACGTGCATGTCTGGCTGGCGTGCGGGCACACAGACCTCCGCCGCGGTTTCGATGGCCTCGCGTCTCTGGCTCAGAACCATCTCGGTAAGGATCCTTTCAGCGGCCAGTTGCTGGTTTTTCGCGGCCGCCGCGGTGACCTGATCAAGGCGCTGTGGTGGGACGGGCAAGGCCTTTGCCTGTTCGCGAGGAGATTTGAGAAAGGCCGCTTTGTCTGGCCTCAGGCCAAAGATGGCGCGGTGTTTCTGACACCGGCGCAACTGTCGACGTTGCTGGAAGGTATCGACTGGAGGGCGCCGGCGCGCACCTGGCGTCCCGACCTGGCCGGATAAAAAAGTCGTTGCGGTGGTGCGATTTAGCCAGGCGAAACGGGAATCGATCGTGAAAAATTCGCGCATGCTTTCGCCGCTGGACCCCGCCGCGCTGCCAAAGAACATGACCGCCTTGCGGACATTGTTGTTGAGCCGCGAGCAAGATCACGCGGCCGAACTGCGAGCCGCGCGGGAAGGCCTGAAGGAGCAGGTGCTCCAGAACGAACAGCTGAAAGCCCGCCTGGCGAAGTTGTTGCGTCAGCGGTTCGGTTCGTCGTCGGAGAAGCTGAGGGGCGCGATCGACCAGTTCGAACTGATCATCGGCGATCTCGAGGAGGAGATCGCCGAGACCACGCCGTCCGAACCGGATGTTCAGGCCAGGCAGTGCAAACCGAAACGTAAGCCGCTACCGGAACACCTGCCGCGCGATGTGGTGGAGCATGCCGCCGCCCGTGCCTGCCCGAAATGCGGCGGCGCGTTGTGGCGTCTGGGCGAAGACGAGACCGAGGTACTGAAATACGTGCCGGGGTCGTTTCGGGTGATCCGGCATGTGCGTCCGAAACTGCCCTGCCGCTGCTGCGAAAGCATCACCCAGGCGCCGGCTCCGAGCCTGCCCATCAATCGTGGCCTCGCCGGCCCTGGCTTGCTGGCGCACGTGGTGGTGAGGAAATATTGCGACCACTCACCGTTGCATCGCCAGGTGGAGATTTACGCCCGCGAGGGTGTCGATCTCGATCGTTCGACACTGGCTGACTGGGTCGGTCAGTGTGCGAGATTGTTACGCCCACTGGTCGACGCGGTCGACGCGTATGTGATGGCGGCGGAACGGATCCACGCCGATCACACCACGGTCCCGGTGCTGGCACCCGGAAACGGCAACACCAGAACCGGTCGGTTCTGGTGTTATGTCCGCGACGACCACCCTTTCGCCGGCAAGGCCTCGAAAGCGGTGCTGTATTGCTACAGTCCGGATCGAAAAGGCGAACATCCAAAAGCCCATCTCGCCGGATTTAAAGGTATCCTCCAGGCGGATGGTTACGCCGGCTATGCCGGGTTGTACCGGCAAGGCGTCACGGAAGCCGCCTGCATGGCGCACGTCAGGCGGAAATTCTTCGACATTCACGCCGAGACGAAATCGCCTCAGGCGCACGAGGTCTTGCAACGGATCGCGGCATTATACGTGGTCGAGGATTCGATCCGTGGCCAATCCCCCGAAGTCCGGCTGAAGGTCCGCCCGGAAAGAAGTGAGCCGCTGTTCGCCGATCTCCGGAAATGGCTGGACACGACGCTGTCGCGTGTCTCCGGCAGGAGCGAGATGGCCAAGGTGATCCGTTACGCTCTGACGCGTTAGGACGCGTTGACCCTGTTGCTGCGCGACGGCCGCGCCTGCATCGACAACAACGCCGCCGAACGTTCGATGCGGCCGCTGACCCTCGGTCGGAAGAATTGGGCGATTATGCCGAACTTGACTATAAGGGAATATCAGAGAAAATTCTCTAGTGGGGTTTCTGGTTCGGCGCCTGAAGATAATTCAGATCCTTTCCGTGACCAGTTTGATCGTACATCTTATCGACGATCAGTG
>JBEKGV010000709.1:0-3315 GCA_050012615.1 Acetobacteraceae bacterium
CGCGTCCTCCAGATCGGACGATTCGAGAGCTTCGCGCTGCCACTCGGTGAATTCGCCGTACTGGATTGGCAATTCGGGGAGCGCGGGCGGCCGATGCTCCTCCAACGCGGCATAGGCTTCTCCCATCTCGGCGGCGAGCAAGCCGATGGACCAACCGTCGCAGATGATGTGATGCGCGGTCAGCAGAACAACCGAACGCCGGGCGGTGAGCCGCAGCAGCGAAACCCTGATCAACGGAGCGATACCAAGGTTGAATGGCCGGCGTGCCTCCTGTGACGCGAGGCGGTCCGCCTGCTCGGTGGCTTCGGATTCCGCCAGCATGGTCAGCTCGATAACCGGCACACGGAAATCGATCGCGGGCTCCACAAACTGGGCCGGCTCGCCATCCTCGGCCACGAAGAACGTTCGCAGCACGTCGTGGCGTTTGACGACCAGACGCCACGCCGCTTCCAGACGCGGTGCTGAAATGTCCCCTTCCAGTTGCCAACGAACCGCGACATTGAGTGCCGGGTTCCCGGGATCCAGCCGCTCAAGCACCCAGAAGCGGCGCTGTGCCAAAGAGCAGACGAACCGAACGCGCGTCTGAGCCTGATCCGGCCCAATCTCGCGGACATCGAATTCCAGTGACGGAGAGGCATCCACCGTCATATCAATTTGATGGCCCGCCATTCAGGCGGCCCTCCTCGTAACCAGAATAAAACGAGCAACGTGACATTCCTGCGCGGAAACCAATTCCCCGCCGGCGGTGATCACGTGGCAAATTGTGAACTCCCCGGCGTTCGGATCCGCGGCCGTTCACCGCGCATGGATCAGGAGAATATGAGAGACTTTCAGATGGCATTTCGATCATCACTGTTCCTTCGGCCCGATGAGCCCGCGTCGGCTGGCTTATCGCGATGAGTCAAATTCCCGACCCGATTGTTTTGACGGGGTCGGAGCTGGCTTCCTCCGCCGATCCGCCCGTCGTCACGGTGATTGTGGCGAACTACAATAGCGGCCCATTTATTGAGGCCGCGTTGCAGTCGGCGCTACGGCAAAGTTTGCAGGCGATCGAGGTCATCGTCGCCGACGACGGCTCGACCGACGATAGCGTGGCGCGTATCGCGGCGATGGCAGCGCGAGATTCTCGGTTGCGGTTGCTGACCCCGGCGGCCGCCATTGGCGGAGCTAGCTCGGGGTGGACGAATATGGGGCCGTCCACCGCGCGCAATCTGTGTATCGAGTGCGCCCGAGGCCGATGGATCGCCATCCTGGACGCCGACGACCTCATGCATCCGGAGCGTCTTGCCCGGTTGGTGGCGGCGGCCGAGCGGGACCATGCCGACATCGCCGCCGATGACCTTTTGATTTTCCATGACGGGGACGAGCGGCCGCCGTCCCGCTGCCTGCACGGTTCCGCCGCGAGCGCGCCGTTCTGGGTAGATCCCGCCGCCTATGTGCGTTCCAACGCCCTTTTCGGGAATGCCCCCGCGCTTGGCTATCTCAAGCCGATCATCCGGACCGAGTTGCTGACCAACAGCGACATCCGCTACGACCCCGAGCTACGCCTCGCCGAGGATTACGATTTTATCTTTCGCCTGCTGCTGCATGGTGCGCGAATGCGGGTTTATCCGGAACTGACCTATTTCTACCGGAAACACGGCCAGTCGATATCGCACCGGCTGTCGACCCAAAAGCTCCGGCCGGTACTGCACGCCAGCGAGCAATCCCTTTCCGCGATCGACCCCGCGGACCGGACGCTTCGCGCGGCTGTGCAGGCGCGCCATGCCAGCATCCGATTGTCGCTGGACTTCGACGCGCTCATGGCGGCCCTGCTGGCGCGAAGGTGGCTCCATGCGGCAGGGCTCGCCTTGCGCCACCCGGGTGCCGCGGCGTTGCTTCGCATCACGCTGCTCGCGCGGCTGCGCTCACAGGTGCGACCGGCCCAGAGCAAACCGTCCGGCGCGCGGAGTGTCTGCGTCATCTCGCGCCAGCGCGTGATCGGCAACACGAACGGCAGCTCGGTCTATCTGCTCAGCCTGTGCGGAGCGTTGCGGCAGGCCGGGATGGACATCCACCTCGTCTGTCCATCGCCCTCCGTCTTTGGCCGTTGGCCCATCCTGATGATGCAGCCCGAGATGGCGCTGTTTCGCTCGATCACCATCCGGGGTGCGATCAGGATGGGTACCGTATTTGTCGCGACCGATCCCAGGGTTGGTCTCCGCGCGGTCGCGGCCCTGATCGCCAGGCCGCTCGGCTGGCTCGGCATGGCACCCGCTTGCTTCAACCGGACGGCGCCCTATTCGATCGCGCTTCCCCTCAGCCCGGCCGACGCCATTTTTCTGGCCCATCATGCCCGTTGCCACGCCGATGCGATCGTCGCCGACTACGCGTTTCTGACCGAAGGTATTCCGTACGTCCTGCGGCCAGACGCGAGGAGCGCGGTGGTCATGCATGACCTGTTCTCCAGCAGGGGTGCCCAGTTCGACCGGATTGGCGAGGCGGACTCGGTCGCGCTTGTCAGCGAGGAGACGGAAATGGCTTTCCTCGCCGGTGCTGGAGCAGTGGTGGCGATTCAGCCGGAAGAGGCTGAACTCGTCCGGGCAAACCTGCCGACGCAGCCGGTGATCCTGGCCCCGATGGCTGTCGAGTGCGTCGGCGCGCCGCAACCCGGTAAGGACGGGCGCATCTTGTTCGTCGGCAGCAAGACCGCGCCCAACATCGTGGGATTACGCTGGTTCCTGGAAAAGGTCTGGCCGATGGTTCTCGCGGCCGTTCCGGACGCCGAACTCTCGGTTGCCGGGTCGGTCTCCGGCGCGATCGCCGCCGGTGTGCCGGGAGTGCGGCTTTTTGGGCCGGTGCCCAGCCTGGAGACGCTTTATCGTGAGGCGGCGGTGGTGATCTCGCCGTTGCCGGTGGGCTCCGGCCTCAAGATCAAGCTGGTCGAGGCGCTTGGCCACGGGAAGGCGGTCGTGGCGACAACGGCGACGGTGCAGGGTTTCGAGGCGCTGACGCGGGAGGCCGTCGCGGTCGCCGACGAGCCCGCCGCCTTCGCGGCCGAGGTGACGGCGCTGCTGAGGGACCCGTCGCTTCGCTCGGTTCGAGGGGCAGCCGCGCTCGCGGTCGCGCGCGAGCGGTTCTCCGCCTCGGCCTGTTATGCGGACTTCGTGGCCTATGTCGGGGGCCGCACGTTGCCGAAGTTACAATGGACGACTATCAGTGATTGATATAAACGCCACACCACCGAAAAAAAGCGTTAACCGGGCGCCAGGGGGGCTCCAGAATGGATAACACGGACACTAAAATGTGGACTCCTTGCTCAGTTTACGTGCAAAA
>JBEKGV010000709.1:3326-3835 GCA_050012615.1 Acetobacteraceae bacterium
TGCAAAAAGATAACTTCTCTAAGCTGAGCCATCCAATGTCCCGTACCAAACCATCGAAGACCCTTTCTTCTGCAATCGCAGCATGTGCCCTGCTGTTGCCGCTCGCGGCTTGCGCGCCGGGCGATTTCCTGCCCGAGAGCGGGGCGACCCGTGACGCGATCGTGAACAACGCCCAGTTCAAGACCGTGCATCTCGCGCCGAACCAGGATCTTCAGTACGCGCTCGTGGATCTTAACATCCAGACGATGGCGCGCCTGCCCCGGGATACTGGCGGGAGCCTGGAATTTCCACCGACCAACGCCAAACCCGCGAGCGGGCTGATCGGCGTTGGCGATCTGCTCGGCGTCACAATCTTTGAATCCGGCAGTGGCGGGTTGTTCCTTCCCCGCGAGCCAGGCACGCGATCGGGGAACTTTGTCCCTCTGCCTACCCAGCAGGTAGACGAGAGTGGCAATATCACTGTCCCCTATGGCGGAACCATCCGGGCCCTCGGGCGCTCGCCCGCCCAG
>JBEKGV010000710.1:0-3313 GCA_050012615.1 Acetobacteraceae bacterium
ACTTCTCTCAACCGACCGAAATTGACGTCGAGCCTGTCAATGACGATGGTGTAATTCTCCTTGCGAGACATTCCGAACGTTGCACGAAACAGGATGAACCACCCATGGCAACAGACACACTCCGCATTGGTATCATCGGCGCCGGCGCCAACACGCGATCGAGACACATTCCCGGCCTACGCATGCAGAACAGCGTCGAGATTGTCGGCGTTGCCAACCGTAGCCTGGCGTCGAGCCAAAAGGCGGCGAAGGAACTGGACATCGCGAAGGCTTACGGCGACTGGACCGAGATGATCGCGGACGAGACCATCGATGCGGTGTGCATCGGCACCTGGCCGTATACGCATGCCGAGATGACGATCGCCGCGCTCGATGCCGGCAAGCACGTGTTGTGCGAGGCTCGGATGGCGATGAACGCGGGAGAAGCCCGTGCGATGCTGGCGGCATCGCGGCGCAATCCGTCGCGCATCGCACAGATCGTGCCCGCGCCAATGACGCTGCCGGTGGACCGAACCATCGCCGACACGATCGCCGGCGGGGCGATCGGTAACGTGATCGCGATCGACCTGTGCGTCTCCACCGGCGACTATCCCAATCCCGACCTGCCGCTGCATTGGCGGCAGAGCCGCGATTTCTCAGGCAACAACATCATGGCGCTCGGTATTTGGTACGAGCAGATGGCGCGCTGGGTAGGTCACGCCTCAAGCGCGTTCGCCGTCGGTCAGGTGGTGGTGAAGCACCGCAGGGGTGAGTCCGGCGCGCGCGTGCCGATCACCATCCCCGACCATGTCGACGTCACCGGCCAGTTGCAGCAGGGCGGTCAGTATCGCCTGTTGCTCTCGTCGGTACTTGGACACACGCCGAGCAAGACCGAAGCCTGGATTTTCGGCGACAAAGGCACATTGGCCTTCATCACGCCGGACAACGCCGAGCCTTATCTGCAGCTTGGTAAGAAAGGCGGTGCCATGGACGCGCTTGCGATCGATCCCGCAAAACTCGGCGCCTGGCGGGTGGAGGAAGAGTTCGTCAACGCCGTGCGCGGCCGCGAGGGGATAACGCACACGGATTTCGTTACGGCTGTAAAATACATGGAATGGACAGACGCCGTGACGCTGTCGATGCGCGAGCGGCGCGAGGTGCAGTTGCCGTTGCTTTGACACATCGCGGGAAGGTTTGGATTCGCAGGGGGGGCGAGTGAGTGTAGGAGCCCTTTTCTAGGGGAGGGACCGGCCCTTCGCTGCGTGCCTGCCCTCTGTTAGCCTGGATGAGGCGTACTATGCCTTGGAGCGACCAGATGCAGATACGCGCGATTGACCATTTCGTTTTAGTGGTCCTGAGCATCGAAACGACGGTCGAGTTTTACAGACGCGTGCTCGGTCTTGAAGCTCGCGAAACTGCACCCGGGCGTTGGGCGCTGCATTTCGGAATGCAGAAGATCAACCTTCAACAACTACACGTGAGCGTTGATAAGCAGACACTTCACCCTAATCGAGGGGCAGGAGATTTTTGTCTGTTGACGGATACTCCGATCGCAGAGGTCGTCAGTCACCTTCAAAGGCAAAACGTAAACATTATCGCTGGGCCGGTACAAAGAATAGGAGCCACGGGGCCAATTCTGTCGGTATATTTCTATGATCCAGACGAAAATCTTGTCGAAGTCAGCAACCTTATGTGACACACGCCGACAGGGTCCGTATGGATTCATGTGCGAGCAGGCCGTCGCCTCGGCATCTATGATCCGCGCGATGAGCTGATCGAAGACGGCCGCGGCCCTGAACCCGAGTTTCACGGTCGACCCCAACGGGTTCCAGATGGTGCACGCGACAATTCGGCGGACGACGACACATTGACAGCTGTGCGGAGCGGAAGAGCCCAGGTCGTTGTCGAAGTAGAGCCCTGCACCACCGATCAGCGGACACGCACTGCGGACAGCCGACGCTGACTCGTTTCGGTATAGATGACGGTATTTTTGATATCCTTGTGGCCCAGATAATCCTGGATCAGTCGGGTATCGGTGCCTTGTTCCGCCAGAAAGAACCCGCACGCATGACGCAGCATGTGCGGGTGTACCTTGAACCTCAGGCCGGCTTCCCGTCCGGCGCGCGCGGCGATGACCTGGACCGCATCCACGGACATCGGGCCACCACGCTCTGACCTGAACACGTAAGGCCCGTCGGCGTCGCTCTGAAGTCGCTTCAGTAGCCGCGCCGTGTCAGGTTCGAGCGTATGCACGCTGTCCTTGCTCCCCTTCAGGCGTCGAACATGGAATGGACGTGCTTTCGGTGCATCAAGATCGAAATCCGTCCAGCGAAGATCCACGGCCTCGGAGACACGGAGGCCATGACGATAGATCAGGGTCAGCAACAGCTTGTCGCGCTCACCGTGCCGTCCCACCCCGGCGGATGCCTCTATCACGCGCCGTGCTTCGTCGGGCGAAAGGTACTTCCGGCGAACATTCGGCTTTTCACCGCCGGGCCGCACACCGCGCATGGCTGGAACTCCTACGGAAACCGTAATCGAGCACACTCTTATCCGATCAACAATCGGTATTGCACGTGAAAAGCCGAATGATTAACCGGAATGTTCAAGCGACCCGATCCATAGTGGCTGCGCGTCAGGCGAAAGCTGGCGCTAGCCGCGCGAACCCCGGCGGCCCACTCTAACTGAACAGGCGCGGCCCGGCATGGCACGCGTCTGTTTGGCGTTGGGACGGAAGCACTAAGTCTTCCGCCCCGCCGATCACCGCTTATCTCCCTCGCCACCAAGAGGAATACGGTGGCTTCGCCCTCACCCAAAGATCATGGAGATGCACGATCTCTTCTCTCTCGATTACAGGAGTCGACGAACCACCCACCCCTATGGCGCATACGTCGTAACCGTCATCGAGCAACTGACACGCCGTTCTGATGGCATCTTCCGGCGTTACCGCCCGCACTTTTCGGTCCATATCGAACTGTTTATATTCAACGATCCATTGCATAAAACGATGATGACGCAAAACTGCAACATTCAGCAATTCGGTATTTATACTCAGATTCAAGCGCCACTAACCCCCCTCGAAACGTTCGTTGCCCTATTCTGCCATCGTGGGTTGATGCAGCACCGAAAACGCAACCTGTCAATTTAAGACAGCGTCAAGGTAATCGAGATGATCCTAGCAAGAGCGGGAAGGTCATGTCTTGCTATCCGGCGGAAGCCATCGCCCAGGCGTGGCTCAACGAGAATTCGCAGCAACCTCGCGGACTATCTGCGGCCTGAGATTAAGCGGAAATCCTCGATTCGAACGGGATGACTTTTCAGAGGCGAGGACACC
>JBEKGV010000711.1:0-3307 GCA_050012615.1 Acetobacteraceae bacterium
GATTATCGCGAGCATGTCCGCTCTGGGCGCCCAGGAACAGCCACGCATCCAACCGGACGGCTTGCGCCCGGGCGTAGGCGAGCCCGCGCTCTCCGTCGGCTGGGAAGACAGCGTGCCTCCGGATCTGCTTCCTCTGGGCGCACTGAGCGGAGAAGTCGCGCGGTGATCAGCGGCGGGATCCTGAAAAAGCCCATCCCGCCGACGAAACAAGGCTCCAAAAAATTCCAGAACATGCGTCGGCGGCCAGCACAAGCAAGGCCGGTGTCGATCAAATCCGACCGGGAGATCAATCAAATGACCCATATCGCCAAAAGCCTGGACCTCGAGATTGAGAACAAAGTCGCCTCTCCTGACGAAGTTTCACCATCGGGCAGAGATCTTCAGGAGGGCGCGCGTGTCCCGGCGGTTCCTGCCCGGCGCAGGCGTTGGCGTTCGCTTTTGTTTGCGGGCGCCGCGATTGCCGCCGCCGCGGTCGTGGGCCACTTCGGCTGGGACTATTGGACGACCGGGCGCTTTCAGGAAACGACGGACGATGCCTATGTGCAGGCCGACACGACGATTATCGCGCCCAAGGTCTCCGGCTATCTGAGTGAGGTGCTGGTCGCGGACAACCAACCAGTGAAAGCCGGCCAGCCGCTCGCCCGCATCGACGATCGCGATTACGCGGTGGCGGTCGAGCAAGCCAAAGCGGATGCCGATTCAGCGCGGGCCGATATCAACGACGTCGAAGCGAACCTCGATCAGCAACAGGCGGTGATCGCGCAGGCCCGCGCCGCGGTCGAGATGGACAAGGCGCGTCTTACATTCACTCAACAGGACAATGATCGCTACCTGAGCCTCGCCAGGAGCGGGGCCGGCAGCGTGCAGAATGAGCAGGAGGCAGTATCAAAACTGCAGATCGCCCAGTCGACGTTGCAGAAGGATACGGCGGCGGTAATGGCGGCGGAACAGCAGACAGGCATACTGCGGGCGCGGCTCGCGAAGGCTGAGGCGGTACTGGCGCATGACCATGCGGTGCAGGATCAGGCGGCACTAAATCTCAGCTACACGACGATCGTCGCTCCTACCGACGGTGTCGTCGGCAATCGCAGCTTGCGCGTCGGTCAATATGTTCAGGCGGGTACGCAACTGATGGCCGTCGTGCCGATGAACGCGGTCTACGTGGTCGCGAATTTCAAAGAGACTCAACTCACCGATGTTCGTGCGGGCCAACCCGTCACAATCGACATCGACATGTTTCCGGGCACGACCGTCAAGGGGCACGTCGACAGCATCGCACCCGCGAGCGGGCAGGAGTTCGCCCTGCTTCCGCCTGACAATGCCACGGGAAATTTCACCAAAATCGTGCAACGGATACCGGTGAAGATCATCCTCGATGCCGGTGATCCGTTAGCCGGCCTGCTGCGGCCCGGCATGTCTGTCAATCCAGCGATCGACACTAGGGTTGACGATAGCTGGATTGGCGAAACCGGCGCCTCGACCATTCGCCGGCCACCGCAATACGCCCAAACAAACTAAGCCGCATTTTTTCGAGCATAAGGCCATTCCAATGTCAGCCGCGAATCAATCTGTCGGCACTATTCCTCAGGAACCTCGCGCCAGCCTCACGACCTGGATCACTGTGATGGCTGGTCTGTTGGGTGCGTTCATGGCCGTGCTGAACATTCAGATCACCAACGCGTCATTGCTCGATATCGAGGGCGGCATCGGTACCGGAGTAGACAACGGCGCGTGGATATCGACAGCCTACTTAATTGGCGAAATCATCGTCATCCCGCTGACCGATTATCTGAGCCGGGTGTTTTCCTTCCGCCGCTTCCTGCTCGTGAACGCGGTTCTGTTTCTGACATTTTCGATGGCCTGCGCGTTCGCCCAGAACCTGGAACAGATGATCGCTCTGCGCGCGATCCAGGGGTTCACCGGCGGGGTGCTGATCCCCATGGCTTTCACCCTGATTCTGACGAAACTGCCCGCGTCGCAGCGGCCGGCCGGCATGGCACTGTTCGCGGTTACCGCGACGTTCGCGCCTGCCATCGGCCCGACCATCGGTGGCTATCTGACCGAGAATTATGGCTGGCAATATATCTTTTTCATCAATCTCGTTCCGGGAACGATCATGGTGGCCGCGTTGTTCGCGACGCTCGAAAAGCGGCCGATGCAGCTTCATCTGCTGAAGGAAGGGGATTGGTTCGGCATCGCAGCCATGGCGATCGGGCTCAGCGCGCTGCAAACCGTGTTGGAGGAGGGCAACAAGGACGATTGGTTCGGCTCGCCGTTCATCGTCCGCCTCGCCGCGATCGCTGCGGTTGCTCTGTCGTTGTTCGTCTGGATCGAGCTCACCGTTAAAAATCCGGCGGTCAATTTGCGTCTGTTGAGCCGGCTCAACTTCGGACTTGGCACGTTGGCCAACATGATGCTCGGCTTCGCGCTCTACGGTTCGGTTTATCTGCTGCCGCAGTACCTTGGTCAGGCGCAGGGCTACAACTCCGAGCAGATCGGTGCGGTGATGGCCTGGACGGGGCTGCCCCAACTGCTTCTCATTCCTTTCGTTCCCGCGCTGATGGGCCGGTTCGACGCGCGGTACATCGTGGTGCTCGGTCTGAGCGTGTTCGGCGGAAGCTTTCTCCTGAATATTCATATGTCGGCCGATTATAGCGGCGATCAATTCTGGATCCCGAACATCATCCGTGCGACAGGCCAGGCGTTGGTGTTGGCGCCGATGAGCAGCATCGCCATGATTGGTATCACGCAGGCCCAGGCGGCCGGCGCGTCGGGCATCTTCAATATGCTGCGGAATCTCGGCGGCGCCTTCGGGACGGCGGCGCTTGCCACGTTCGTAACGAAACGCGAGCAATTCCATTCGAACATCATTGGCGTGCCGGTCAATCTTTACAGCGAGGCAGTGCGCGACAGGATCGATATGATGACCAAGTACTTCATGTCCCGCGGCATCAGCGATCCGTTGACCGCGCATGGGCAGGCCATTGTCGCTCTTGGCCAAACGGTCAGACGTCAGGCGCTGATCATGGGTTACAGTGATGCGTTCGCCCTGCTCGGCATCATGCTTATTCTCGCCGCCTGCATCATTATGCTCACCCGCGGAGGCCAGGCGAGCGGCGCGAGTGCGCATTAGGGCGAGTAGCCAGGATCGTTGATTGGCCTGGCTTCAGGATGATTGTTACGGCGGCGATCTATGGAGGAGCCGGCGGGACCGGGGCGGATCGAATGGTGCCCAGGGGCGGAATCGAACCACCGACACTGCGATTTTCAGTCCCTGGCAAAGGTTGGTTGTCCGATTCCCGGAAGG
>JBEKGV010000712.1:0-3304 GCA_050012615.1 Acetobacteraceae bacterium
CCAACGGTACGTTTTCGGCGCGGCGCGTCCAGGCCGGTTCGGAGAATCCGTAGATAGATATTAACGGAATTAAACTCCGGCCGGTCATCTCTGTCCTTACCAACGTCATGGCCCGGGTCCGATCTCAACGTCATGGCCGGGCTCGACCCGGCCAACTTTCCAGGCACGTGCGGCGACAGATGGCCGGGTCAAGCCCCATAGCGCTAAGTTAAGGCCGATGCACGCCGCTTTTCTCGTCATGGCCGGGCTCGACCCGGCCATCTGGCGAGGCACTTGCGGCGATTGGTGGCCGGGTCAAGCCCGGCCATGACGGGTGGCATATAAGTCAAGACTTATGTCCGCTGGCATGAAACGGTTTCGGCAACTACCCGGCCGTCCGATCGTATCCGGCACTGTGCTGGAAAATGTTGGGCTTGCGGTATATCGCCAGGATCACCGCACCCTCGTCGGAGTGCGTCTGGTGGAACGAACCCACCCGGCGCCAGGCGAATTCTCCGGCGCGGCATATGCCGTCATGGTCGTAGAAAGAGCCCTCAAGCACGAATGTCTGTTCGATTTCCGGGTGCTTATGCATCGGCAGAGTCGCTCCAGGCTCCCACTTCAACAGGCAGGTCATCTCACCTTTTTCTTTGTCCTCGTAGAGCACCTTGATCGAGACGCCATCGAATTGAGTTGGCTCCCAGGCCATATCCTGAGGTTTAACGTAAATTGAGCCTCCGATCGTCGGCTCAGCCCAACCCGGTCGTTTCGCTGATGCGGTGGTTGTCGCTTCTTGGCTCATAGCTTTCTCCTTTGGCGCCCTCTCCTCCGGTAATCGGCGGCCAGGCCGCCCGTCTCAGCCCAGGCTAGCCCTGGGCCAACGCCTCGCGCAACCGAGCAATGAACCCGCCGATGACCTCCGGCCGTGTCTTCAACGCTGTCCGGTTCACGATCAGCCGGCTGGTCACCTGAGCGATCACCTCGGTTTCCACCAGCCCGTTCGCCCGCAAGGTCGAGCCGGTCTGCACCAGATCCACAATCAGCCGCGACAGGCCAAGACTGGGCGCCAACTCCATCGCTCCGTTCAGATGCACGACCTCGGCCTGGATGCCCCGGCTGGCGAAATGCCGGCGGGCGATGTTCGGATACTTGGTCGCGACGCGAACCTGCGACCAGCGGGACGGATCGTCGGTCCCGGCCGTTTCCCGCGGCTCCGCCACCGAAATCCGGCACTTGCCAATGCCCAGATCGAGCGGGGCGTAAACCTCGGGGTAGTCGAACTCCATCAACACGTCGGCGCCGCAGAGGCCCACCTGCGCGCCGCCGAACGCGACGACCGTGGCGACGTCGAACGGGCGGACGCGCACTACGTCCAGCATCGGATCATTGGTCTCGAACCGCAGGCGGCGGCTGTCGTCATCGGCATAGTCGGCGGCGGGAACGATGCCGGCACGGGCCAGCAGCGGGCCGCACTCCGACAGGATCCGCCCCTTCGGCACCGCCAGGATCAGCTTCTGGTCCGTCTCCGGCTCCAGCGTGGCCGCGAGGAAAGGGGCGGTCATGGCGTTGCCGATCCAATACTCACGGTCCGGCTCAAACCCGCAGGAAGCCGACAAGGGCTTCCGCCTTCGCGACAATCGGATCGGCGATCGCCGCGGCCCGTCTTGCGCCATCGCGCAGCGCCGCGTCGATGACGGCGGGATCGGCCAGCAGCCGCTTCGTCTCGGCGGCGATCGGCGTCAGTTTCTCGACCAGCAGGGCGGTCAGCACTTCCTTGAACGCGCCGAAACCCTTGCCGCCGTGCTCGCGCAGCACATCCGCCGGGCCTTTGTCCTCCAGCGCGGCGTAGATCCCGACCAGGTTGCGCGCCTCGGGTCGTTTGGCGAGATCATCCACCGAAACGGGCAACGGCTCCGGGTCGGTTTTGGCGCGCCGAATTTTCAGCGCGATCGTATCGGCGTCGTCATTGAGGTTGATGCGGCTCTGATCGGATGGGTCGGATTTCGACATTTTCTTCGTGCCGTCCCGCAGGCTCATGACGCGGGCGGCGGGGCCCATGATCAGCGGCTGGATGTTCGGGAAGAAGTCGACCCCGTAATCATGATTGAATTTTTGCGCGATATCGTTGGCCAGTTCCAGATGCTGCCGCTGGTCCTCGCCGACCGGCACGCCCGTCGCGTGATAGGCCAGAATGTCGGCCGCCATCAGGTTCGGATAGACGTACAATCCGGCCGAAGAATTCTCCCGGTCTTTGCCGGCCTTGTCCTTGAACTGCGTCATCCGGTTCAGCCAACCGATCCGTGCCACGCAATTGAAAACCCACGCCAGTTGGACGTGTGCCCGCACGGCGGATTGCAGAAACAGAATATGCTTCGAGGG
The DNA here is from genome assembly GCA_050012615.1 of Acetobacteraceae bacterium. Lineage (GTDB taxonomy): Bacteria > Pseudomonadota > Alphaproteobacteria > Acetobacterales > Acetobacteraceae > Rhodopila. The sequence continues at coordinate 2,359 of JBEKGV010000712.1, forward strand.
GTCGATCCCGATCGCCAGCAATGTCGCCGCCATCTCCCGCGTCTGCTGGGCGAGTTCCTTCGGGTCCTGGAACACCGTGATCGCATGCAGATCGACCACGCAGTAGATGCATTCATGCCCCTCCTGCAGGGCGGCCCAGTTGCGCAACGCCCCCAGATAGTTACCGAGGGTCGGGATGCCTGAGGGCTGAATGCCCGAGAAGATGCGCTGCATGATCCGTGCTCTGGAGGATGGTCTCTGGGCGTGGGTGCGGACAGATGAACGATCGTTGCCCGGCTTGCAACCCGTCCCGGGGGGCGCGCGCCCGGCGGGAGGTCCACCGAATGAACGATTGTTCATCCTGGCCCGGCCTCGTCCGAATCCAGACAGTTTGGCTAAGCTACCCCACGATCTGGGAGTCTTATCCATGCGCAAGATGTCGATGCTTTTGATTCTCGCGGCCGCTCTCGGTGGCTGCGGCACGACCGAGGGCGACCGTGCATCGGGCGGCGCCGCGACCGGCGCCGGGACGGGTGCGGTCATCGGGCTGGTGGGCGGGCCCGTGGGCGTCGCGATGGGGGCCCTGATTGGCGCCGGTGTCGGTGCCGGCACGGGAGCCGCCGTGTCGCCCGACCACGTGAACCTGGGGACGCCGCCGTGGAGTGACCATCCGTAAGGCCGCCACGCTTGGCCGATCGCTTCAATCGGTGCCGCGCGTCGGGCTCATTGCAGAGCGGTCCTAAATTCGCTGACGGAGCCTGTATGTCAGGCCGCGCCGCCGATATAGGCACGCAGGCTGTCGACTTCCGTGTCCTGCCGCATGATCCGCGACTTCACGACGTCGCCGATGCTGATCATGCCAACGATCGTGTTGTCCTGCATGACCGGCAAATGGCGAATGCGGCCGATCGTCATTTTGCGCATGGCCTCTTCGACCGTCATGTCGGGATGGGCCGTATGTACCGCC
>JBEKGV010000713.1:0-3303 GCA_050012615.1 Acetobacteraceae bacterium
CGGCGACGACGGGTTTGGTGAGTTCGCGGATTTCGTCGTTGGTCTCCCCGGCGGCCGCGATAATCGGCGCGAGGTCGCGGGCCTTTTGAACCTGGGGATGGACGGTGGGCATGGGCGGGCTCCAGGTTCCTAGGGCAAGTTTGGGGCGGGGCGGTTGGGACGGATTACGGACTGAGTAGGCGAGCGGGTCAAGCAAGGCTTCATGGGCGGGCAAAATGGGCACCTCGGGCGATGTTTGTGCGAGAGATCGTCTGGCCGGTTATCTATCGTCAAGACCTTCGCACGGAGGAAATCGTCCGATGCAGCCAGCGGAAACGTCTGCTGCTTGCTGACGGCGGATTGTTAGCCTCCAACACGCCGAGGCGTACGAATGTGTGCTCAATATAGTCCTCGAAACCGCCTGAAAACTGATTTCTCCATCCAATTCGCGGAGGTGTTCCATCAAACCACAGATCTTGGAACAAGGCAGTCGAGCAGTAGTCCTTAATATATGCGTTCCATCCCTTCCATTGGGATTCCGTCATGCTGCCGCGGAGAAGGTATGCCTCCCCTATTATGCTCACGAAGATATAGACCAACATTCTTTGCTTATATTGTTGGTTGGCAGAAAGATCTCGTACGTCATACTTGTACTCACCGATGATAAGTACTTGTACTCACCGATGCTAATTTCGGGATCTGCTATGCATATCTCAAGGTATTTGACGTATCGATCCTGAAGTTCTCTGTACTTCGTAAACGCGTCCTGCGCCCTCTTTTCTTTGTTACTCTGTCTGTAGGTAGAGGCCGGCCGCGAATGCAGCCAAGCTAAGGGCATAAAATGCGTCTTCGAGGATCTTGACAACGGACTCAATTGTCATTTCCGCCACCCTACCGATCGTCAGATTCGCCTGTTAACACCGCTCAGCCCATGATGCTCGCAAGTATCCCAGTCCGCCATTGCTTTTACTATGACGATCCGCAAGCGCGGCCGCGCGCCCGTTTGTCTTTACAAATCCCGAGTCAGATCCCCCCGGATTCCGGTATGGATCGCCCCTGAGCGGTTGTCATCGCAGGCACTCCGCAAGGACCGCGGTCGCGCCGGAATTACGCGAGCCGACCTGCAACCGCTGCCACTCTTCGCGCAGTCGCTCGCGGTTTTCTTTCCTGGCGAATTCGTGGTTCGCAAAAGCACAAGCTTCAGCACACTGACCCAGGGACGACCTCGTATCAGGCCTACGCGTCACCTTTCGGCACCAGCCGAGGCAGCGGTCTGAACGTCAGCCCCTCGTAAAGGCTCGCCAGATCGATCGTGCCGTCGATTGCGGGAAGCTGGATCACGGCGTCCAACCCTTCCAGCAACTCATGACGCCAGGGTTCGTTCTGCGACCGTGACCAATGGAACACTTGTGGCGTGTCGGGGTCGACGATGACGATGTGAGCAAGCGTCGGAACGGTCTTGTACTCCTCCAGCTTACCGAACATGTCGAAGTCGCGGGTCGAGGGAGACAGGACCTCCATTACGAAGACGGGAGCGATCGCGGTCGTCGCGTTATCGTCAGGAAGCCCGCAATCGATCCCCGCATCGGGGCGCCGTATGTTTCCCATCGGAATGCGTACCGCGAGATCGGCCGTGAACTGCCGGCACTTATGGCCACGCAATAGGTTGTACAGCATGCCAAGAGCGCTTCCAACGATCCGGTCATGCCGCTGTTTCGCCCCGGCCATGGCGACAGGGACGCCATCAACGAGTTCGTAGCGCAGCTCCTGGTGCAAACCCCACTCGAGGAATTCTTCCACCGACATTGGGGTCACGGCACGTTGGCCCATACCGGCACCTCTTCCCGCGTAAAGTCGTCTGGCACAGTCGCCCTCATTCGTCGCGGACACTTACGTGGTGCCGGAACTCGTAACACCAGGAACTCGTAACACCACGAATAATCGGATGGCGCCTGCCAGTCCAACGACAACGTATCAGCGCTGGTGACGCGCAACGTACTCTCGCAAGGCGGCATTGATCCGTGTCTGGTAGCCGTCGCCGCCGCGCTTGAACCATTCTAACACGTCCGCGTCCAGCCGCAGGGAGGTCAGGCGCTTCACCGGACGATAAAGCCCGCCGCGGACGGCGCCGCTCCAATCAGTGACCTCGGGCATGTCCCACGTGTCAATCTCACTGTCGGGCATGGCGGAGAGCTCCTTCAGCGCGGCCCGTTCCTCTTTCGTCAGTTTCCTGGTGTCAGCCATCTTCATATGCCTTTCGCTCACGCCCTGTTGCCTTCCTGGCGCTGATGATGCGGCCCGGCGTGTCGTCTGCATCGGGCCAAAGGCACGTGCGTTGCCTGACGAAAGAACAGTCGGGTTAAGCGAGGAGCAACCGATCTCCGGCGCTGCTCAGGAGGAAACACCTGGAAATGGTAATGCAAATACCTTACATCAGCCAGCCAGGAGGTCGCAATGGTCGTCGAAGAAATCTGCACCATCACCGCCAAGGGCCAGACCACGATCCCCAAAACCGTGCGTCAGGCGCTCGGCGTCGGCTACGGCGCGCGCATCGCGTTCCGGATCGAGAACGGTACCGTCACCGTCCATCCCGCCGATGAGGATGCAACGGACCCGGCGCTCGCGCCATTTCTCGATCTGCTGGCCCGTGACATCGCGAGCCGGCCAGAAGCGCTGGTCCCGCTGCCAAAGGCGCTCCTGGCGCGCATCGAGCGACTGACCAAGGGGGTCACAGTCGACCTCGACGCCCCAATCGAGGGGGATGTCGTGCTGTAGCATCATGCTGCAACGCCATGGCTGGACGCTTTTCGCCCACCCGCTGTTTCTCGACCAACTCGAAAGGTTGACCGCGGCGGCCGCGCGGGCGAGGCGGCCCGATCCGCAAGGCTGGCAGGGCAATGCAAATGTGAGACTTCTGGCAGCGGTGCGCGAACTCGTTCTTGAACGGGTGCCGCGCGATCCACTCTCCGCCGAATATCGCCAAGGAAATACTCTGGGCATGGAGCATCGGCGCTGGTTTCGAGCGAAGTTTGGAGCCAACCGTTTCCGGCTGTTCTTTCGAGCCGATTCAGCCTCTCGGATCATCGTTTACGCATGGTTCAACAACCGTGACACGCTCAGAAAAGCTGGTGCCACGACCGATCCGTACGTGGTCTTTTCAGGTATGTTGGCCCGCGACAATCCTCCAAATGATTGGGCCGGGTTGCTCGCATCGGCGAGCGGGCCGGAAGCGACCGGACGTTTGCGCGCGATCGCGACCGATACGAACGCCTAACTGCCACGATCGAATCCGGTCAGGCCAACGCATCACCTTCACGCAGGAGG
>JBEKGV010000714.1:0-3293 GCA_050012615.1 Acetobacteraceae bacterium
CGGGTCTCTCTCGCCGTCATCCCCGGGTCTCTCTCGCCGTCATCCCCGGGTCTCTCTCGCCGTCATCCCCGGGTCTCTCTCGCCGTCATCCCCGGGTCTCTCTCGCCGTCATCCCCGGGCTCGACCCGGGGATCCATCGCGGCACGGTGCTGGCAGTGATCCCCGGGTCAGGCCCGGGGATGACGGAGTGCGCCGGGGACGACGGAGTACGCCGGGACGACGGAGTCCGCCGGGACGACGGAGTCCGCCGGGACGACGGAGTCCGCCGGGACGACGGAGTCCGCCGGGACGACGAAGTGCGCCGGGATGACGGAGTCCGCCGGGATGACGGAGTCCGCCGGGATGACGGAGTCCGCCGGGATGACGGAGCGCGAGAGGCCGCGACCACTATCATTCAAATAGTCCCCGCATTCAGAACGTCCCCGGATCGCCGTATGGCACGTGCAGCACGCGATCCACGAATATACTCGGCGTGACGATGTGGTCCGGATTGAGTTCCCCCAACTCGCGAATGTGCTGCGTTTGGACAATCGTGAGCTCGGACGCCATCGCGACGATCGGATTGAAGTTCCGGCCCGCGAGCTTATAGGTCAGGTTACCCCAGCGGTCCGCCTCCCACGCCTCCACCAATCCGACATCGCCCTTCAGCGCATTCTCGAGGATATAGGTGCGGCCGTCGATTTCGCGATGTTCCTTGCCGACGGCCATTTTCGTGCCGACACCGGTCGCGGTGAAGAACTGCGGAATCCCGGCACCTGCCGCGCGGATCCGCTCGGCGATGGTGCCCTGCGGGACGATTTCCAGTTCGATCTCGCCGGCCCGGTAAAGCGTCTCGAACACCACCGGATCGGACGACCGCGGGAACGAGCAGACGATCTTCCTCACCCGCCGGAGTTCCATCAACCGGGCGAGCCCGATATGGCCCGACCCCGCGTTGTTGGCGGCGACCGTGAGGTCCTTCGCACCTTGTTCGATCAGTCCGTCGATGAGAGCGTTCGGTTGCCCGACCGAGCCGAAGCCCGCGAGCAGCACCGTTGAGCCGTCCTTGATGCCCTGCATGGCGTCGGCCATCGACTGGACGATTTTATTTATCATTGGCGCGTTCCACTGGGCGTTTCCTCTGGTCGTTTCCTCTGGGGCCGGACGGAGGTTCATGCTATCCTGCCAGGACAGACGTGCCAATCCGGTTGGCTTCAACGTCTGCCTCGGGACAAAATGCCCTGCCATTAACCTGATTTTCAGATTTCAGGGACATAGTGTCCGTCATGTTGTCACCAACCTCACTCGCCAGCCTCTCAATAGGTAACGACTGGGCGCGTCCGATCAGGGCCGTGGGCCAAGTACAAGGACCAGCCCAGGGAGCATCTCAGTCGACCGCGCCCCTGTCGCCGATGCCGCTGACCTTCCCGAGCGGCGGTGGTCAGACGGATGGCAACCCGCCATCCCGGTCATTGCCGAGGGGATCGCTGCTCGATCTGTCAGTCTAGAGCGTGGCTGCTGATTGGCCGAAAAGCGTGAAGCACGCTCGCGAACGCAGGACCCTTTTGGCCCGGTGCTTAAACCTGTGAAACGCTGACCCTCGATCCGAGCCGTATTGCGCCGCATCATCGCCACGTTATCATCGAAACGCTGCCCATAATAACAGCTGTCGGTGGGAGGGTGCGGCCGCGATAAAAGGACCGAGCCCATGACCATGACCAAATGGGGCATGACCAGACGGACCCTGCTGGGGACCGCCGCTGCTCTGGCGGCGCCCGCGATCGTCCAGGCCGAGGCCTCGCGCACGCTTCGTTTCATTCCCCACGCGGATCTGGCCTCGCTCGATCCGGTCTGGACCACCGCCGACATCGCCCGCAATCACGGCAACATGGTCTACGATCAGCTGTTTGGTCTGGACGTCGATTTCCGGCCTCACCCGCAAATGCTCGCCGGCTATCGCATCGAGGATGACGGCGCGACCTGGGACCTCACGCTGCGCGACGGCCTGGCGTTCCACGACAAAACTCCCGTCCTCGCACGAGACTGCGCGGCGAGCGTTCTCCGTTGGGCGAAACGCGACGCTTATGGCAGCGCGCTGTTGGCCCGAACGAACGAGATCTCGGCGCCATCCGACAACGTGATCCGGATCCGGTTGAAGAAACCCTTTGCCCTGCTGCCCGAGGCGCTGGCGCAGCCGAACTGCGTGATGATGCCCGAGCGGGTCGCCAAGACCGACGCGAACAGCCAGATCACCGATCCCACCGGCAGTGGTCCTTTCCGCTTCGTGACGGATGAGCGTTTGCCCGGCTCACGCTCGGTGTACACAAGGTTCGAGGGCTACGTGCCGCGGCCTGACGGCACGCCCAGTTTCCTGGCGGGTCCGCGGGTGGTGCATTTCGATCGTACCGTTTGGACGTTCCAACCGGACCCGGCGACGGCGGCCGCGGCCTTGCAGCAGGGCGAGTTCGACTGGTGGGAAAACCCGCCGATCGATCTCGTGGCACTGCTGCGGCGCGATCGCGATCTGGTGGTCGACGTGAAGAACCGGATGGGCAGCATCGGCTGCATCCGATTCAATCAACTGTATCCGCCGTTCAATAATGTCGCGATCCGCCGCCTGGTGCTCGCCTGCGTGAACCAGGAGGTGTTCATGCAGGCTGTCGCCGGCGCCGAACCCGAATTGTACCACACGAAAGTCGGCCTTTTCACGCCAGGCATGCCGATGGCGAGCGATACCGGCACCGAGGCGCTGACCGCGCGCACGGATTTCGATAACGTGAAGCGAGAACTCGCCGCCGCCGGTTACAATGGCGAAAAGATCGTTCTGCTGGGTCCGAACACGGTGTTCTCAACCCATGCCGAGTCGCAGGTCGTGGACGATTTGCTGCGCCGCATGGGATTTAATGTCGACTATCAGTCGCTGGAATGGGGCACTGTGGTGCAGCGCCGCGCCAGCAAGGAGGCGCCGGAAAAAGGCGGCTGGCACATCTTCATCACCAATCTCACCAGTTTGGCCAACGTGTTCGTGCCCGCGAATATTGGGATCCAGGTCGGCCCAACCGGCTGGTTCGGGTGGCCCGATGCGCCACGGCTGGATGAGTTGCGGTCGGAATGGCTGGACGCGGCGACGCCTGACGAACAGAAAAAACTGGCGGCGGAGATTCAGATTCAATTCTTTCGCGACGTCACCCATGTCCCGCTCGGCCAGTTTTTTCAACCGGCGGCGTTCAACAAGGGATTGGTCGACATTCAGCCGGGTTGGCCGGTGATGCACTCGGTGCGGTGGGCGTGAGCGGCCTTTGCTTCATCGCGCT
>JBEKGV010000715.1:0-3290 GCA_050012615.1 Acetobacteraceae bacterium
AGGTGGCCCGGACAAGCCGTGCCATGACGGTTAGCGAACACCTCAATCCGCCACGCACCCTTCGAAACCTCGCCGCAGTCTTGGCCGATTGAGATTGCGGCCGATGAAAACGATGCGGCTGGTGCGCGGATCGCCCTCTTTCCACTCGCTGATGAAATCGCCGTCGGCGATCATGTGCACCGCCTGGAAAGCAAATCGGCGCGGCTCGTTCGCATAGTTCAGAATGCCTTTGGTGCGCAGCAGATCGGGCCCCTGGTCCTGCAGCAGCGCCCCGATCCAGGCGTTGAACTTCTCGGGATCGATCGGCTTCTCCACCTCGAAGCTCAGCGACGTGATGTCTTCGTTGTGCTCATGATCGTCGCCGCCGTCGAGGAAGTCCGGCTCCATCGTCAGAATGCGAGACAAATCGAAGGCGCCGCGCCCCAACACCTGATCGATCGGCAGTTCCGCCCGTTGCGTGCGATGAATGATCGCGTGGCGATTGATGGATTTGATGCGCTTCTCGACCTCGTCGAGCTCCTCCGGGGTCACCAGGTCGGTCTTGTTCAGCACGATCACGTCAGCGAAGGCGATCTGGTCCTCGGCCTCGTGGCTGTCCTCCAGGCGGGCCGGCAAGTGCTTGGCGTCCACGACCGTCACGATCGCGTCCAGACGGGTGCGCGCCTTCACGCCCTCATCGACGAAAAACGTCTGCGCGACCGGCGCGGGATTCGCGAGGCCGGTGGTCTCGATGATGATCCCGTCGAATTTGTCGCGCCGCTTCATCAGGCCGCCGACAATGCGGATCAGATCGCCGCGCACGGTGCAGCAGATGCATCCGTTATTCATTTCGAACACTTCCTCGTCGGTATCCACGACGAGGTCGTTATCCACACCGAGTTCACCGAACTCATTGATCACGACGGCGTATTTGCGGCCGTGCTGCTCGGTCAGGATGCGGTTGAGCAGGGTCGTCTTGCCGGCCCCGAGATAGCCGGTGAGCACCGTCACCGGGATGAGTTCGCTCTGGGCTTGTTTCGTGTCCGCCATGGGTCCCGCTCCGAACGATCAAAAACTGTCGACCCCTATATAGGGTCCCGTTGCCCGTTCGGCCAACGTGCCTCGGCGAGACCCCAGCCGAGCAGCAGGAACGACCACCCGCCAACCGGCATGGAGGTAAAGGCGGTGGAGGATGCGATCGGCCAGAGTTGGACCACCGCCGTGGCGAGCAGAGCCACACGCAACGGGTCAGGCCGGTGCCAAAGGCCTCGGCCGAGTGCTGCGAGCCAGGCCACCGCCAGCGCGGAGAACAGGATCAGGCTCGGGAACCCGCCGTCGTCCAACGCTTCCAGATAATAATTGTGCGGATGGTGCCAGCAGACGGGCGCACCACCCCCGTCCGCCACGCTGCCGTCAAAGCTGGGACGGAAGTAGCGGGGTTCGGGGCAGCCGATGCGGAACCCCTCGTCACCCAGGCCGGTGATGGGGTTTCGCACACCGATTTCCAGCGCACGGGCGTAGAGTTCGCCGTAGGGGCTAACGGCGAAATGCTCCATTTGGTACGAGAATTTGCTCACGAGGCGATGATGCTCGTTGGGGGCGACCACCGGCGAGGCGACCAGCAGCAGGACAACGGCGATCCCCGCTGCCATCACACCCGAGCGGAGCCGCGGCAACAGTAAGCCGGTCAACAACAGGCCAAGGCACGTGAGCAGAAGAGGCATGCGCTGGCCGATCAGCAGCGCGACCGTGGCTCCGCCGATCAGGACGAGCCAGGCTCGGAGTACTGGCCAAACGCCGGGCCGGGCCAGCATGGCGGAAGCCCAGGGCACGATCGCTGGCAGAAGGATGCGTGCGAAAGGCGGCCCGGCGCGCGGTTTGCCGAACGGACCGGTCAGTTCTCCGTCCCCGCCAGCGGGTTCGCCGTAGAAATTGTAGCCGGTGATGAACTGAAACACCGCATGGATGGCGATGTAGGCGGCCGAAGCCGCGATCACCCAATACACCCACCGCCGCGCGTCACTCGGCCGAAGGATCGCGTGCTCCAGGGCCGCGACCAGGACCAGAAATCGCACGAACAAGATCGCCTGGGTCAGGGACCGAGCGTCGCCGGGGCCCAGGCCGAGAGTTGGCAGCGGCAGGGAACAAATGATGAGCCAGGCCCACCAGACCCAGCCGATGCGCAGCCATGGGGTGCGAGTCCAGGCCCACTCGCGGGTGATGGCGGAGCGGGTAAGGAAACACAGGTCGATGACCGCGATCGCCCCCTCCGCGATGCCATGGGCGTGCAGCAGCAAAAGCGGGCAAAGCAGGACCGAGCCCAGAGCCACGCGATCGAGCACAGCCAAAGCCCGGCCCGAATTGGAATCCACAGCGATCTCAGACATCGCGACGGGTTTTGCGCCAGGGCCGCGTGGCACGACAAGGGATGGGCCCGGCTAGGGCGAGATGTGGGGAGAAAGTGGGGGGCTTCTGTTGCCCGGTGCCCCCCGAACCGCGCTTATCGCTTATGCAGCGACAGCGAGCGCCATGTTGTCATTGGCACTTGTAGAATGGCCCGATGACGGCGGAACCATGCCGGGCAAAAAGTGGGTCTTTACCACGCGTGTCGAGCCTGTTTCGCCCCCGCATCCCGCACAACCCCGGGGAATTGGTGGAGGCGCCGGGCACTGCCCCCGGGTCCACAACGCTTATTCCACGCACCGTTTATCGCCATAGCCGGCTAACCGGCGGTCTGAGTATAGGGTGTCGCGTGGGTTGAGAGAAGGGGTAAGTCCGATGAGCCTGACCGACGAGCAGCGCGCCGAAATCGAGGCCCAGCGCGCCGCCAGCGCGGCCACGCGCCGCGTCACCGTGCCGGCGCTGGAGGAAATGCTGTATCGCGCCATCCCGGTGCTCGACCACGGTTTTGTCCGCGTGATCGACTACATGGGCGACGACGGGGCGGTGGTGCAGGCCGCCCGGGTGTCGTACGGCCGCGGCACGCGGCGCACCAGCGAGGACGCCGGGCTGATCCGCTACCTGATGCGCCACCGCCACACCACGCCCTTCGAGATGTGCGAGATCAAGTATCATGTGAAACTGCCGATCTTCGTGGCCCGGCAGTGGATTCGCCACCGTACCGCCAACGTGAACGAATACTCCGCCCGCTACTCCATTCTTGATCGCGAATTCTACATCCCCGCGCCCGAGCACCTGGCCGCCCAGTCCGAGGTCAACCGCCAGGGCCGCGGCGACGTGCTCGAAGGTGACGAGGCCGCCCAGGTGCTCGACCTGCTCCGCGGCGACGCGGCGCGCTGCCACGACGACTA
>JBEKGV010000716.1:0-3288 GCA_050012615.1 Acetobacteraceae bacterium
TTTGCCGGTGGGAGATCTGGGCATCCGCACCGCCATGCGCAAGGCCTATCGCATGCGCGCGCTGCCGAAACCGGAGCGTATGGAGAAAATCGCACGCGCGTGGCGTCCGTGGTGTTCGGTAGCGAGCTGGTATCTCTGGCGGAGCCTGGATGGGGAAGCGGCGCTATAGCGTGCTGATCCAAGGGCGCTTCTTAAACACTTGGCGACCTCGGCTGGGTCGCCGTCTTATTCAATACGGGTCACGGGCTGGTTCTTTAAATCCTTGAGTGATCTCAACAGCCGGAGGGCCGCCTCCGCATCCATTTTGCTTCCCTCGTACCGAACCTCGAAGAGCCCTTGCAGGTTCGACGGAAGCTTCGCGCCGTCCTGAACCAGCAGGATGAATCTCTTCCGATATAGTGCCAACGCAGCACCAATCTCGATGAGGACATTCTCATTGAGCAGTGTCTCTTTCTCACCTTTGCTGTTCGTTACTTCCCTGTCTCCATCAACGTGGATGATCGCGGCACTACACAGCCTCATGTCATCCATAACCTTGTCGGTCACAGGTTTGGAGACCGATTCCCGTTCAACCGAAACCACTGGCTCGAAGTCGACCATTTCGAGAAACTCCTTGAGCTGTGGAACAAGGTCACGTTTCTTGCCGTGGCTGACAAACACCCGGTTGTCCTTCGGGTCCTTCGCCTCCATCTGGCCAACACTTGGCGGCCGGAGGGGCTTAGCAGGCGACTCGATAGGCTCGCCCGACTTGTCCCCTGATTCAGGCGGGCTATCTTTGTCTTCGCGCTCGATCACCTCTGCCTTTGTCACGCCCGGAGTGTGATGTAGATCGATGTACTGGGCGCCGTTGATTTCTTTAAAAAACCTCGCACCTTTAGCCGCCTCGACGATGAGGTCAAAAGCACGCTTCGTCGTGTCCCGCTGAACGCCGAGACCCACAAGCATATTGATGGCGACGTCCTCGCGCGGCATCCTCGCGCCGTCGTACCGAGTGAGGAACTCCCGAATAACGCGCGGGCGGAGAGTAGCTTCGCGTCGCGCAGCCAGCCCATCTGGGTCGTCGACAGGCTTGCCAATTATCCTCCTACCAAGATCCGTGATCGATATGGTATCCGCGTTGTAACCGCCGTCAGTGAGCCCGTAGGCAATCGCTGCCCCGCACAACGTTCGAAAGCCCCCTGTGCTTGGTTGCACCTTCATCGCGAGGGCGACGTCGATCGGTCGTGTCGGTCGACTCGCGTGCTCGTCTGCGATCGCTCTCGGAATCCGTATGGCCTGATCCAGGGACCATGCCGGCACGTCAGTTTGGGACAGGTACTTCCTCGTCGTCTCCGAAGGCGCCGCTCTTGCGGCCTTTGACTCGGTAGCTCGCTTGGCCAACGTATTATCCTCCTTATCGTATCCTACACCCACATATTGGACAGTGTCAATGACTACGCTCTTTGCTGCTTCTATAAATCGTATCGTGCTTTCTCTATCTTACAGCTAACACACCACATCAATCGTATTAGTCATAGACATGTTCATGGTAGCTTACTACTAGACACCATTCATGACATTTATAAAGTCGACACAGTTCAGTAAGATGATGTCGCGCGCTGCCGAAGCCGGAGCGTATGGAGAAGATCGCCCGTGCGTGGCGTCCGTGGTGCTCTGTTGCGAGCTGGTATCTCTGGCGCAGTCTGGACGGTGAGGCCGCGCTATAGCAACTTTCTGAACGCGTATAATCAACCCACATGTTCAGATTCTTTCCGACGCTCCTGGTCTGCTGGTCGTTATTCGGCCAATCCGATGCTCCTGCGAAACTCGTGACGCGCGCCGAATCGGAATCGGCCATGCTCACTGACCTGCGCGAGCTTTGCGACACCATCGGCGGACGCGCCACCGGCTCACGGGCATGCGAACGCGCTGTGTCATGGGGCGCCGCGAAGTTCAAAGCGGCCGGTCTTACGCACGTCACGATCGAGCCATATACGATCCCGCATACCTGGCTGCCTGGGACCATCTCCGTGGAAGCGGTCGCTCCGGCACAGTTCCCCATCCGCGCCGCCGCTGCACCGGTGAGCCCGTCCACAGCAGGCGCTATCGAAGCTCCTGTAATCGACGTTGGCGACGGCGCGCCGGAAGCGTTCGCGAAAGCCGCGGGTCGTTTGAAAGGCGCTGTCGTCCTGGTTCATTCGAGCGAAATGAAGACCCTCGATGACCTGTTCGCCGAGTATTTGCGCAATCCTGGCGTCAACTCAGCCGCGAAACAATACGGTGTCGCCGCGGTGCTGCTTGAATCCTCCCGGCCGCGTGGCCTCCTGTATCGCCATCCCGTCTCGCTTGGGCTCGACTTGGCGCCGGTTCCGATGGCCGTCATTTCGCGTGAACATGCCGAGCGCCTGGCACGCCTGGCCGAACGTGGCGAAGTTCGCGTGCGTTTGTCGATAGCCGACCGGATCGGCGGTCCATACCGCGCCGCTAACGTGGTGGCGGAGATTCCCGGAACCGACAAGCGCAATGAGATCGTCGTCATTGGTGCACACCTCGATTCCTGGGATCTGGGAACCGGCGCGCAGGATAACGGCGTGAACGCGGCCACGGTAATTGACGTTGCGCGCGCCTTCGTGCAACTCGGCCTGCAGCCCAGGCGCACCGTCCGGTTCATCCTGTTTACGGGCGAAGAACAAGGCATGCTCGGGTCGGAAGCCTACGTCGCACAACACAAGACCGAACTCGACAACCATGTCGCGTTCATGACGTTCGACGTCGGGTCGGGCCACACCAGCGGGTTTTATCTGAACGGACGTGAAGAGCTGCGTCAGCCGGTGAATGCGATTCTCGAAGCCGCCGGCATTACAGGAGCGAGCGACCACACCGATGACGGCATCGACGGCACGGATAATTTCGATTTCCTGATTTCCGGCGTTCCCAACCTGGTGGCACTCCAGGATGCCGCGCCGTATTTGCCCGATTATCACGCCGAGTCGGACACGTTCGATAAGGTCAACGTGAAAGAGGCGCAGCGGAACGACGCCATCGCCGCCGTCATGATGTGGGGTCTTGCTGAATTGGCGGATCGCCTGGCAGCCCGCCAATCACGCGGCGAGATCGAGAAGACGCTCCACGAGACGAAGGTCGACGAGCAGATGAAGCTGTTCGATCAGTGGGACGATTTCGCGGCGGGCCGTCGTGGAAGTCCAAAGTAGGCGCGGATTGACAACGTGGCTGGAGCTATGGCGTCAGCAGGCGTGAAAGCTAGCGCAGCCTTGCCCGATGTTACACTTTCTTGGCTGTCACAAGCCG
>JBEKGV010000717.1:0-3288 GCA_050012615.1 Acetobacteraceae bacterium
CCGCCGAGCGTCAGCAATTGCGCGAAGCGCGCGCCCGCTTCCAGCATCGGGAGGCAACCTGTGGTCCAATCGCCCCGCTGACCGACACGGAACTCGCCGCGCTGACGGACGTCAGCGGCGATGCGGTGATCGAGGAAGCGAAAGATGGTCTCGGCACCTGGCGCTACACGGTAAAGGCGGGGGGCGCGGCGCGTGGTCCCGAACCGGCCTCGGGCGGCGGGCAGTTCTGGCTTGTCAGTGCCGGATCCGCGCGAGTGCCAGGTGGCGCATTGCTACCGGTGAACTCCTGCGTATTCGTGGCGCCGGATGACGCGGCGATGGCGATGACGGCGGGCCCGACCGGTGCCGATCTGCTCTGCATGCAGTTTCCGAAGCGCGCGCGCGACTGACGTAAGCGGATGGATGGGGATTTGTTCGGGCTCGGCGCCTCACCGAGGCGGCGGGAGGACTCGCGTTTTCTGATCGGAGCGGGTGCCTATCTCGACGATCTGGTGTTTCCCGATGTCGCGCATGCGGTATTCGTTCGTTCGCCGCATGCTCATGCGGGAATTACGTCCATCGATGGAGCGGATGCAAGGGCCGCGCCCGGCGTTCTCGCGGTCCTGACGGCGGAGGATGTGTCCGCGGATGGGCTGAACGATTTGCCGCCGACCGTCGAAGCCAATGTCCAGACCGGCGAGCGATTTCGTTTCACGCCGATGCCATTGCTGGCGCGTGATGAGGTCCGTTACGTCGGCCAGTTGGTCGCGCTTGTGGTCGCCGGGACCAGGACACAAGCACTCGATGCCGTCGAGTTGGTGCGTGTCGCGTATGAGGCCCGCCCGCCGGTGATGGCACCAGACATCGCCGCCTCAATGCCCAACCATCTCTGCATGGACTGGTCACCGGGCGATGCGGACGGCGCGTTCGACCGCGCCGCGCATATCGTCTCGCTGCGATTGCATAATCATCGGATCGTGACCAATCCGATGGAGCCGCGCGGCGTCATCGGTGTCTACGACAGGGCAACCGGGCAATATATCGCGCACGTATCCAGCCAGAGCCTGCACGGCAATCGTGACGCCATCGCGCGTGTCTTGAACGTGCCGCCCGAGCAACTGCGTTTTGTCGCGCCCGATGTCGGCGGTGGCTTCGGTGCCAAGAATTTTCCCTATCCCGAGCAGGCACTCATTCCTTGGGCGGCGAGACGATGTGACCGCCCGGTGAAATGGATCGCCAGCCGAAGCGAGGTATTCGTCAGCGATCACCAGGCCCGCGATCATTTGGCGAGTGCGTCGCTGGCGCTTGATGCCGAAGGACGGTTTCTCGGTTTGCGCGTCGATAGCATCGCCAACATTGGCGCATATATGTGCGGTGGCGCCGGTTCGTTGCAGACCTTTCAATATCCTCATTTGCAAGGCGGGGTCTACGATATTCCTCATATCGGTCTGCGAATCCGCACCGTTCTGACCAACGCCGCGCCGGTTGGCGTCACGCGAGGCCCAGGATTCGCGGAAGCGATAAATGTGATCGAGCGATTGATCGATGCGGCGGCAAGACAATGTGGTTTCGATCGAGCTACGCTGCGCCGGCGCAACATGGCGCGCGCACCGATGACCAATGCGTTGGGTTACGCGGTGGACAGCGGCGCCTTCGCCGAGACCTTCGATCAGGCGCTCGCTGCCGCTGATCTGCCCGGTTTCGCGCAGCGCCGCCGAGACAGCGAGGCTCGCGGACTTTCGCGCGGACTCGGCTTTGCCTGTCACATCAAGGCCACCGGAGGCAATCCATCCGAAAATGTCGATATCCGGTTCGACGACGATGGCTCTGTAAGGCTGATCACCGGCACGCAAACCATCGGCCAAGGCCACGAAACGACATTTCCCCAGATTCTGGCGCACTGTTTGGGCATTCCGAACGATCGGGTCCGTCTCGTGCAGGGCGACACCGGCGTCATCCGCGCCGGCGGCGGGCATGGCAGTTCGCGCGCGACTTATATGGGCGGAACGGCCATTTTCCGCGCATCGGAGGAAATTGTCGAAAAAGGCCGCCCGATCGCGGCGTCCATGCTGGAGGCGGCGGAGACCGATATTGATTTCGCCAACGGTGCGTTCTCGGTCACCGGCACGGATCGGCGCGTGGCGTTGCTGGATGTCGCGACGCGGGCGCGCGAGGCCGGCTCGCCGCTCGATACGTATCACTTCTGGACGCGGGAACACATGACCTTTCCCAACGGCACCCATGTCGTCGAGGTCGAGATCGATCGCGGTACAGGCCGGGTCGCTTTGGTGCGCCATACCGCGGTCGATGATTACGGTGTCATCGTCAATCCCATGATAGCCACCGGTCAGGCGCATGGGGCGATAGCTCAGGGGTCCGGACAGGCACTGATGGAGCATGCGGTTTACGACGCGGAGACGGGTCAGTGCGTCAGCGGATCGTTCATGGACTACACGATGCCGCGCGCTGACGACTTTCCGGTGTTCAACCTTGCATTCAACAACACCCGCTGCACGACCAATCCGCTTGGCGTGAAGGGCTGTGGGGAAGCGGCCGCGGTAGGCATTTTTCCGGCGATCAACAACGCAGTGGCGGACGCGCTTGGTTCGGACGGCATTCTCGACGGACCGGTGACGAGCGAGCGGGTTTGGCGCGCGCTGAACGCCGCGTGACCGGCGCCTGCCTTGATCGCCCGGCCAGGCGGGACCATCTTTCCCCGCATGGATCTCGACTTCACCGACGACGAACTACAGCGCTACTCCCGCCACATCCTGCTGGCGGAGGTCGGCGGGATTGGCCAGGCGAAGCTGAAAGCCGCGCGGGTGCTGGTCGTCGGCGCCGGAGGTTTGGGGTCGCCGCTACTGCTTTACCTGGCCGCGGCCGGTGTCGGGACGATTGGCATCGTCGATGACGACGAGGTCGAGTTGTCGAACCTGCAACGCCAGATCGCTCACTCGACCGCGCGGATTGGCATGGCGAAGGCGCTCTCGGCCGCGGATGCCGCATGGGCTATCAATCCGGACGTCCGGCTGGAAACCCACAAACTTCGGCTTTCGGCGGACAACGCACTCGATATCATTGGACGATACGATATTGTCTGCGACGGCACGGACAATTTCGCCACGCGGTTCATGGTGTCGGATGCCTGCGTGTTGGCGAAGCGGACACTGGTATCGGCGGCGGTGTTGCGCTTTGAAGGCCAGCTGTCAGTCTTCAAACCACACGAGGGCGGGCCGTGCTATCGCTGCCTGTATCATGAAGCGCCGCCGCCCGGCGTTGTCCCGAGTTGCAGCGAGGCGGGGGTACTGG
>JBEKGV010000718.1:0-3284 GCA_050012615.1 Acetobacteraceae bacterium
AATACGACACCACGAAGCAGATGGCGAACGCGACCATGGCCCATATCAGCCGCGTCCGCAGCTCGATCCGGTGCTCCAGCAGCGGCATCGGCTTGTCGTTGATGGGATCGTCTTCAGTCGTGGCCACGGAAGTTCTTCATGTTGTCGGCGGGAGCCGGGATCAGCCGCATAGGCGCTAAGTCAGGTCGGTTTGGGTGGGCGCCCGCCATATACCCGTCATCCCACGGCTTGTCCGGGGGACCTTTCGCGGCACCGAGCGGTTGCGGGTGGCCCGGACGAGCCCCCGATCGAGTCGGGGGAGGCTCATGACGTTTAAAGGACAGTGGCATTCTCTCAACGACCTAATCTCGGCGCCTACGGGGATCAGCCCGGCGGGCGTTGGAGCATGCCGGCCGGCGGAATGAAAGGCGGCGGCGGCGGCGGCGCTTTTGGCCCGTCGACGAAGGGCACCAGAGCGGGCGGAATGAACGCCGGCGCGTCGACACGGACCGGCGGCGGTGGCTCGGGTTCCGCCCCGTCCTGATCCGACACGTGCTCATCCGGCGCGGCTTCGCTGACCAGGACATCGCCGTCCGCGTGTTCGCTGGTCCCGAAGTTCCCGGCGCCCAGGTTACCGTGCGACGTGGTCGAGGGCTCCAAAGGGTTGCCGGCGAACGTGTTCCGCAGGCTGTAATCGGGGTCGATCGCCTTTTCGACGGTGCCGCGAAAATCGAAATTCCGGATTTGGTTGAGCGAGTCCTTGACGTCCTTCAAATCCGCGTCGCGCATCATCTCATCGACATGGGTCTGGAATTCTCCGGCCATCCGGCGGGCCTTCTTCACGAAACCGCTGATGGCGCGCAGGGCGATCGGCAAATCCTTTGGCCCGATCACAACCAACGCCACGGCTGCGATCAGGGCGATCTCCGACCACGCGAAATCGAACATGGGAGCGAATGGGTCCTCAGAGCGATGTGGCCGCCGTCTTAGCCCCAAATCCCGGGAGCCCCAACCCCGTTGGCCCCCCGTTGTTGGCTCCGCGTCGGCCGCCCCGTTGGCACCCGATGGGCCAAAGCCCGCCGGCCCAGTCCCTGGCGAAATCGACGGGTACCGGGAACCGCTGAAAGCCTGGTATGGTTCTCGGACCATATCGGTTGCCGCGAAAGGCCCCACCATGTCCGCTGCCTCACCGGATCCTCTGCCTTTGGCGGATAAGCTCAGCCGTCTGCTTTACACGCCGGTCGTGTCCGACGTGCTGGACAGTTTCGGCCTGATGCATCAGGCGTTGCGGCCGTTCGTCCGTCCGCTGGACGAAACGCTCGTTCTGTTCGGCCCGGTGCGCACCGGGAAATATGAGCGCGCCACCATGCCGTCTCCCGAGTACAATCCGTACGAGCTTGAAATGGACCTGATCGACAGCCTGCGGCCGGGCGAGGTCGTGGTGCTTGCCTGCGGCGGGCCAACCGAGGTCATCGCGCCGTGGGGTGAACTATTATCGACGGCGGCGCGGGCGAGGCAGGCGGCGGGTTGTGTGACCGACGGTCTGGTGCGCGATGTCGGCCGCATCCGTACGATGCAATTCCCGGTCTTCCACGGCGGCATCGGGCCTCTGGACACGAAAAACCGCGCCGAGATGGTGGAGAAAGATACAACCGTCACCGTCGCCGGGGTTTCCGTTTCGCCCGGGGATTGGATCCTCGGCGACGTCGACGGCGTGGTCGTGATACCGGCGGATCGATCCGAACATGTGTTTCGCGCCGCGCTTGAGAAGATCGCCGCCGAGGACACGACTCGCGCCGAACTCGAAGCCGGCCATTCCTTGCGCGCCGTGTTCGCACGCCACGGCGTACTTTGACAAACGGTCCGTCATCTCGGCCAAACGGGGCAATGAGAGAGGCAGACCGCCATCACCTCGACCGAGAGCGTCACTTGGACGCGATTTTTATTGGGCATCGGCTAACATCAAGGTTTGCACAAGCTCACCGCCCGGAGGGAAAAAAATTCTCGCTGGCTACTGGTGGAATCCGCGCCTTGATCATAAAGTCCGCTATAGGCGTCGCGACTCGGCCAACGTCACGTTGATCCCGCGAAGTACTAAGTCGGCGAGGAAGCATTGGGCTGGCGAAAAAGTACTGGACTGGTGAAACTGGACGATATCCACCGCGCGCTCGCAACGCGTATTCATCGTTGAGGAAATCCACCCCATGTCCAAAGCCTTCCTTTCCCAGATCCTGAAGGACTCAGTCGATCTGACCGGTGCCGCGGCCAATCGCGCGGCCGGCGATCTGATGGATGCGATCGTCAAGGAGCTGAAAAAGAGTGGCAAATTCACGCTGCCAAGTTTCGGAACGTTTACCGTGAGGAAGACCAAGGCGCGCAAGGGCCTCAATCCGCGGACGGGTGAGTCGATCAAGGTGAAGGCAGGCAAGACCGTTCGCTTCAAGGCCTCGCCGACCTTGAAAAAGGCTGTCTGACCAGTCGTGACGATGGCGGCCTGACCGGGATCGGATGGCCTGGTCAGGCGGGTTCGCCGCACGGCATCCCGGCTTCGGGGTCTTTGTCGTTGGGCTCGGCACGCTGGTCGTGCCGTTTGATTCATCCGTAAATGTCGCGTTTCCACACATCATTCGTGGCTTCGATCTGCCGATTCCGGCGATCCAATGGGTCGTCATTGCCTATACCTTGACTTATGCGGCCCTGACGCTGGTGTTTGGCCGCGTCGGCGATATGCTGGGATATCGCCGCATCTTCCAGTTGGGCAACGTCAGCGGTGCGATCGCCTTCCTGCTCTGCGCCGCCGCACCGACGTTCGGTTGGCTCCTGGGCGCCCGCGTGCTGCAAGGCGTCGGCGCCGCGTTGGCGCTGAGTTGCGGTCCCGCGCTCGCCACCAGCCTGTATCCCGAGGATCACCGGATCCGGGTGCTCGGCCTTTACACCATGATGTTCGGCATCGGATCGGCGCTTGGACCGATCATCGCCGGCGAACTGGTGCAATACTTCGACTGGCGCGCGGTGTTCTGGTTTCGCGCGCCGATCGCATTGCTGGCGTTCGCTTTCACCTGGACACTGCCGCGCGGTTCGCCGCGAGGCCATCAGCGTTTCGACGCGCCCGGCGCGGCGTTACTGGTGATCGCGGTCACCTTCCTGCTGCTGACATTGAATCAACTGCGGTCGCTGGATCAATCGCCATGGGGCTGCATCGCGGCCGGCGCCGTCACGATCCTGAGTGTCGCCGGCTTCATCCATCGTGAAACACACACCGAGCAACCGATCCTCGATCTGCGTTTATTTCGCGATCGCGATTT
>JBEKGV010000719.1:0-3273 GCA_050012615.1 Acetobacteraceae bacterium
GGGGGCGGCGGCGCCGGCACCGACGGCGGCGGGGGCGGCGGCGGGTCCTTCGTGGCGGCGGACGCGCTCGACGCGCAAAAGGCCGCCGGCAACCATAGCGGCGGCGGCTCGGTCACGATCACGGCGCTAGCCCCTCCAACGATTTTGGTCGCGTCACCCGCGGCGCACTCGACCTCGGGGCAGGTGCCGGTCGATCCCTTCGCGGGCGATTCGATCACCGATGCGAATGTCGGCACGCCGGCCGAGACCCTCACCGTCACGCCCTCGGCGACCACCGATGGCACGCTGAGCGACCCCGACGGATCGGTCAATCCGGAAACGGGCGTCTTTTCCTTCACCGGCACGGCGCAGCAGGTCACGACCGCGCTCGACGCGCTCGTCTTCACGCCGTCAGCCGGCGATGTCGGGACCATGACGGCGTTCACGATCTCGGATACCAGCTCGGCCTATCCGCTCGCGGTCTCGGATGCCACCACGACCGTCACCGACGAGCCTCCAATTTGCTATCTCGCTGGCACTCATATTCTGACGCCAACCGGCGAGGTTTTGGTCGAAGACCTGAAGATCGGCGACCTCGTGGTCACCCGCTATGGAGGTATCCAGCCGGTCAAATGGATTGGCCGCCAAAGCTACGATTCGCGTTTTATCAGACACAACCGCGCTCATATCCCCGTCTGCATCCAGGCTGGAGCATTGGCCGACCATATGCCCGCGCGCGACCTTTCCATCTCACCCGGACACTCCATGCTGGTTGGCGACAAGCTGCTCTTGGCGCGGTCTCTGGTGAACGGCATTTCCATAACGCAAGACAATTGCCCGCCAGAAGTCCACTACTTTCAGATTGAGCTGGAGAGCCATGATTGCGTGATCGCCGAGGGCGCATGGTCGGAAACCTTCGCTGACGGACCCGGACTACGTGAGAAGTTCCACAATGCGGCCGAGTTCGCCGAGTTATATCCCAATCACCCGCCGCCTTCTGAGTTGGCGCTGTGCGCGCCGCGACCCGAGCGTGGGCCCAGGCTGGATGCCGCGCTACGACCCGTGGTCGCGCGCACGGCGGCCAATGTAACGCCAGGGCCGCTGCGAGGACATATCGACCGTATCGACGCTCCCTGGATGATCGAGGGGTGGGCGCACGATACCGATCACCCTGAATTGCCTGTGCTGCTGGAGGTGTTGCTGGGTGAACAGGTGATCGGAACGACATTGGCGAGCGACCATCGGCAGGACCTCGAGGACGCGGGTTTTGGGCAGGGACGGAGCGCCTTCTTCCTGACCTCCCCCGTCCGGCTTTGCCCGGAGATGCTTTCGACATTGCGCATCCGGCGCGTGACGGATCTCGCCGAGATCCAAATGACTCCTGAATGCCGCGCACGGATCGAAGACATGCGGCAGGGGACAGCGCCCGGATTGAGTAGGGTTGCCTGACCTGCCCGCCCGTTGCGTCCCCTTGGTAACCTATACCGAAGCCTTTTGTTCGACCCACGCCGGAGCAAGGATGCCCCCTTGCTCGACGAAGGCTTCCACCGCCTGGAGCGCGACGGCGAAAGGGTCTGGCGCTGGACGAACGGGTTGACCCGGCTGCCCGCCGCTCTCTGGGCCGACTGTCCCGACGGCTGCTTTCTGCGTCTCGACCACGACAACGACCCGCTGCCCCGGTGGATCGCGCCTGCGCGAGAAGCGGGGCAAAGCGACGCCCCGTTTCTGGAGCGACGCCTTGGCGCGCGGGCGCAAGCATGGCGACCGAGTTCCGGTAAGGGCCGGCGATACATCCGGGGCGCGGCGCACCGGACGATTGACCGTGAAGCGCGGTTTCGATCCAGCGCTGCCTGAGCGTGGCCGCGAAGCGAAAGTATTATTCTCTGTTGCCGCCCAAAAACGAACGTCCGGTTCTGCCGCGCCGACGCCGAAAGCGGACGGGCAGCTTTCCACCATCAGCGGACCGGGTTTATCAGCGCGTCTGACGATTGACACACAGCGAGGCCAGGCCGGTCAACACATCAAGTCTCCGTGACGCTCCGTGTGTCCTCCGCGTCCTCAGTGTTGAAAACCTTGCTTCCTTACGGTCGTTCAACCACCGCGAAACCCAACCGCACCGCGACCTCAAATAAAATCCAGTTCCGCGTGCAACGCCCCCGCGGCCTTCAGCGCGTTCAGCACCTGGATCAGATCCCGCGGCCCCAGCCCCAGAGCGTTCAGCCCCTCCACCAGATCCTTCAGCGTCGCCGCCTTCGCCATCAGGTGCAGATTGCGCTCCGCATGCTCGTTCACGTCGATGTCGGTCTTCGGCACCACCGCCGTCCGCCCGCGAGACAACGGACCCGGCTGGCTGACCTGAGCGGACTCGGTCACCCGCACCGTCAGGTTGCCGTGCGCCACCGCCACCGGGTCCAGCTTGACCTCGGCACCCACCACGATCGTGCCGCTCTTTTCGTCGATGACCACGCGAGCCGGTTCATCCGGTTTGACCTCGATCCGCTCGATCTGCGCCAGCAGCGCCGTGATGCGATGCGAGAAACTGGCCGGCACCCGCACATCGACGGTGCCGAGGTCGGCCGCCGCCGCCGCATGCCCGCCGAGCTTCGCGTTGATCGCCTGCTCGATCCGGTTCGCCGTGGTGAAGTCCGGCGAATGCAGCGCCAGCCGCAACGTGGCGAGGTCGTCCAGCGTGTTGGGCATTTCCCGCTCGACCGTGGCGCCACCCGGCAACCGGCCGCTGGTCTGCACCCCCTGCTTCACCGACTGAGCCGCGCCCGACGCCTGAAAGCCGCCGACGATCACCGGCCCTTGCGCGACCGCATAAGCCTCGCCGTCCGCGCCGATCAGAGGCGTGACCATCAGCGTGCCGCCCTGCAACGACTTCGCGTCGCCCAACGAGGACACTTCAACATCGATCGGCGATCCCTGGCGGGAGAACGGCGGCAACGTCGCGGTCACCACCACGGCGGCGGTGTTGCGGGTCTGCAGTTGCTGGCCCGCCACGTTGACGCCCATCCGCTCCAGCATCGCGGTCAGTGATTGCTGGGTGAACTGCGAGTTGCGCAGCGTGTCGCCGGTGCCTCCGAGGCCGATCACCAGACCGTAGCCGACCAACTGGTTGCTGCGCACACCCTGGACGGACACCAGATCGCGCAACATGACCTGCGCGGACGCCGGCACGGGCCACGCGGCGCACAGCGCCAGCCCAATGAAAACCAGCATAGTCGTCGGCATTCTGCCGTACCGCATGCGCGGAACCTCCTGGATAGACTTGTACTCACCATCGCGAAAGCG
>JBEKGV010000720.1:0-3270 GCA_050012615.1 Acetobacteraceae bacterium
CTTCAGGTAATAGCTCGGTGGTTTCGGCAGAGTGCCGCGCGAATCGCTGCGCGCGCCCCACGCATGGTCGATGCGGCCGGAATAGGCGGGCAAGTACCCGCCACCGTGTGAGGCGATGATCTTCAAATCAGGATACCGTTCCAGGACCCCATCGAAGATCAGCCAGTGCAGCGCCATCGTCGTGTCCAGCGGATTGCCGATCACGTTGCTGAAGTAATGCTTTCCGAACCGCTCCGGCTGCGTGAAGGAGTTCGGGTGAATGAACACCACCGCACCCAGAGCCTCGGCCTTGGCCCAAAAGGGTTCGAAGCTGGCGTCGGACAACTCCTTGTCCAGAACGTGCGCCAACACCTCGACCCCCTTAAGTCCGAGCGTCGTCATGCAATAGTCCAGCTCGTCCGCCGCCGCCTCGCCGCCGGCCCGCAGCGGCACGGATCCCATCGCCGCCGGAATCCGGTCCGGGCGTGAGCGTGCGATCTCGGCGATGCCCTCATTGACGGCCCGTGCCGCCTGGATCCCGATCTCGGGCGGCACGGCGTAGTAACATTGAACCGGGGCCGGCGAGATCACCTGCGCATCGACCCCCATCTCGTCGAATGTCCGCATGCGCAGATCGAGATCGGTCAAGTACGGCCTCCGGTCCGCATCCTGCTTGCGCCCGAGAAGACGGGTCTCCTCGGAGTAAAACGCAGCGCGCGGATCGGGTGTGAGATGTGGACGCACAATGTCCATCGCCGCCGGAACCGAAGCGTGCGAGTGAATGTCGACAGTGAGACCTTTGGGCCTGATCTCCCGTCCTGGCCGGCCATGCTGACGGGCGCTGGTGAGGTCATAGCGATTGAACGGCTCGGTCACGGCAACCTCCCTATGGTATTTTGTTCGGGACTCAGCACGCCAGAAGCCGGCTGGTCAATCGGCTACGATAGGACGTAGATCGCGGCACAACCGGGAGACACGCATGACTGATTTCCCCCGCCGTCTGATCGTCGCGGGCCTGGGCTGGCTCGCAATCGCGGCGCGGCCAGCCCATGCCGACGTTGCCGCGTTGGAGACCGCCGCGCGAGCCGAAGGCGGTCTGACCTGGTATATCGCGCAACTCGACACCGAAACGGCCGAGCGAATGGGCAGGGCGTTCGCCGCACGCTACCCCGGCATCGTAGTGTCGGTGATCCGCACCACCGGTCAGGTGGCGTATGAGCGATTGTTGCAGGAGTTGAAAAACAATGCCCCGCAATGCGACGTGTTCAGTTCGACCGATATCGCGCAATACCCGGCGTTGAAGAAGCGCGGTGCGCTGGCGGAGTTTCGCCCGGAAGGCGCTGAGGGCTTGCTCCCGGCGGCGCGGGCGACGGTCGATCCGGGATATTATTACCCATCGGCGATGATCGGGCATTTGCTGATTTATAATTCGGCGAAAGTAAAGCCTCAGGACGCGCCCCGGTCGTGGACCGATCTGCTGGATCCGAAATGGAAGAACAACGTCGCCACCGGCCATCCGGCGTACAGCGGTTGCACCGGCGTCTGGGTCGTTGCGCTACGGAAACTCTACGGCTGGACGTATTTCGAGAAACTGGCGAAGAACAATCCGAGAGTTGGCCGCTCCGGCAACGATCCGGTGACGTTGATCAACGCGGCCGAATGCCTCGTCGGACCCGCGCCGTCCGGGACCGCCTTCCAACAGGTCGATCGAGGCAACCCCATCCAACCGGTCTATCCGGAAGATGGCGCGTCATTGTGTGTTGGACCGACGGCTGTCATGGCCTCGGCACCGCATCCGAACGCGGCGCGATTGTTTCAGGAATGGTTGATCGGCGACGAATACGCTCGCCTGTCGGTCGAGAACCATAACGACCCCGTCCGTCCTGGGCTTGCGCTCACGTCGGGTCAGAAATCCCTCGACGACGTGAAAGTGTTGAGCCTGACAGTCGAAGAGATCGCCAAAGGCGTGCCCGAAGTGATCGAGCAATGGCGCGACACGTTCGGCGGGTAAGCAACGTTTTGCGGACGCAACGGAGACCGCGGCCTGACATGAACATCGAACGCAGGTTGTTGCTTGGAGCGGCAATGTTCATGGCCGCTTCCGGCCGGACCCACGCCGGGAACGCGCCGGAATCCATTGAGCTTTGGCCGGGGTCACCACCGGGTGGGCCGGGTCCGTCGGGGCCCGAGAACGTCAGCGCCAAAGGCTCCGTGACCAACGTGTCGCGACCCCGCCTGATCGCTTACCGTCCTCTCAGGCCAAACGGGACCGCTGCGATCGTTATCGCGGGAGGCGGCTACGCTCACATCGAGGCCGGCCACGAGAGCACGCCGGCATGCCAGTGGCTCCAATCGCTTGGCGTCACCGCCTTCGAGTTGATCTATCGGCTACCCCAGGATGGATGGCCGCCGGTCGCTCCGTTCCAGGACGGCCAGCGCGCCATGCGGATCGTTCGTTCCCGGGCGGCCGCTTACTCCGCCGATCCGGCGCGCATCGGGATCGTCGGCTTCTCGGCCGGCGCGCACCTCGCCGGCATGACTTCCGTGCGTCCCGACGGTGCGCTCTACCCGCGCGTGGATGCGGCCGACGACGCGGCGGCGCGCCCGGATTTTGCTGGGTTGCTCTACCCGGTGCTGACCATGATGCCGCCGTTCGACCAAACCCATGCCAGGCGTGAAATCCTGGGATCGCATCCCGCCGCCGCCGAGAGCGAAGCCTGGTCCGTGGAGCGTCACGTGGATGGGCGCGCTCCACCAATGTTCCTGGCCCAGTCGGTGGACGATCCGATCGCGCCGGTCGAGAACAGTTTGTTGATGTTTGGTGCCCTGCGAGCGGCGGGGGTCGCGGCGGAACTGCACGTGTTTCAGTCCGGCGGCCACGGCTGGGGGATGGGGCAGGCCGGAACCGAGCCGCATGCCTGGCCGGAGCTGTTCGCCGCATGGGCACGACGAAACGGTTTCTTGCCAGTGCAGACATAGAATATCGTGAGGCATTGTGTGAAACAGCCGCTCACGAACCAGGTTGGACGCGGGTGAGCCGCAATTACGGTAACCGTAGTTTCCTCAGGACGCGCGTCCAGGAGAGTGTTGTTTGGTACTGGGCGGGCAGCGCAGGACCCGCTTCCGGCAGGGTAGAACTACGGAAACCAGGATTTCCACCCATAAACATGTCGCTACAGATCAGCCTACCCGGCAAACACTCGAGATTTCGGAGTTCTCCCGCGGCCTGTTAAGGTCGGACACCCAGGGCGCGCCGGCAAAGCGTTGCCCGCCGGATGAATACGACGGGAT